>CAYJGI010000027.1:1882-4867 GCA_964369705.1 uncultured bacterium | reverse complement strand
TTCATTTTTGTGATACCGTGCCATTTTTTCGCTAAAGAGGCGGGGCTCCGCACTGCGAAAACCATAAATGCTTTGCTTCACATCACCGACCACAAAAAGATTATCGCCAGATGCCACCTTGGTGATAATTCCATCTTGAATATCGCTGGTATCTTGATATTCATCAATAAATATATAGCGATAACGGTTTGCAAATAAATCTCTCACGTGTTGAATCTCAAGGGCTTTGTATGCAAAGTGCTCCATATCGCCAAAATCAATCACTTTATGTTCTTTTTTCTTTGCTGCAAAAATCTGATCAAAATCAACGACTAAGCGACAAAATGCCCGAATTCGATCATAAAGATCTAACAAATCTTCTCTATGATCAATACTCATGTGCGCCATTTCTTTCAGCTCTTTCAAGTCTTTTTTTATTTCGTTGCGCAGGGTTTTGACTTTTTCGGCCAGTTCTTTGTCACCGTCTTTACTTCCGGGCATACGGGATACAAATTCAAAGAGTACGGCGGCTTCCATAGCATTGCCACTGTTTTCCAGCGCATTTTTTAAGCTTTGTTGTTCTTTAATGAGCGTCTCTTCATAGGCCAAAGGTCCAAGGGGTAGCCTTGTGAGTTTTATCATTTCTTCATACAAAAAAACCGTGTTTTCTAATCTTTTTTTGGCATCTTGTTCTAAGACTTGTTCAAAGATTTCCGGGTTTTTATAGTATTCGCTCTTATCATTAAGCCAAAGCTCCGGGTTTTTTTGACTTCTGATAAAAGCGTACGTAGATAAAACAAATGCGGTGAGCTTTTCATCGGTTTTCTTCCCACCAAAACCATCGGCGAGAAAAGTCATCTCTTCTTCGTTTTCTACATAGGCCTCCTCCATGAGTTCATCCATGGCCTCATCTCTTAAGATGTTGATTTCGCTGGCGCTTCCAATGCGAATATGGGGAGAGAGCTGAAGCTCTACAAAAGCGTTTTTTATGACTTCGAGGCAAAAAGCATGGATGGTACTAATCTGACTCTGGGGAAGATATTGTAATTGTTTTTTTAAGAAAGCAGTCATTTCTTCTGAAGGGCTTTCTTCCAGGGCCCTTTGGAGGGTCTCCCGCAGTCTTTTTTTCATTTCTGAGGCGGCGGCATTGGTGAAAGTCACAACCAAAAGATTCTTTACATCTACACGGTCTTCCATGATAAGACTTGCAATACGCTCTACCATGACCGCCGTCTTACCGCTCCCCGCCGAGGCGGAGATCAGAAGATTTTGTTGTCTTGCTTTTATAATTTGTTGTTGTGCTTCATTCCACTTCGGCATCTAAAGACTCCTCCCCTATATATTTTGCAACGATTTCTTTGATTTTTTCTTCTACATCTGGAGATGAAGGTCTTCGGTAGAAAGTATCCTTGTGTTGAAAATCTATTTGACAAATGCTGTGATAGTCGCAGTAATCACAGGCAGATCTCACATCTTCTTTAATCGGCTTGATTTCAATGGTTCCTTGCACCATTCTCGAACCAATATCGCTTAACATATCTTTGGTGAAGTGAAGAAGTCCTCTGAATTCCCGCTCCGTTAAGAGGTTTTTGCTTTTGGAGAAGCTTCCATCTTTGTTAAGAGATACCTCTACCACTTTTGATTTAGGATCTTGTAGAAGCGTTTCATCGAGCTTTTGTAAGATTTCCAATTCTTTTATCGTAATGCCTTTCATGCGCAGTGCTTCTTTTATTTTTTCTTTGGCGCTTTCTTCTTCACCACGCTTTAAGTCTATAAAAGGCACATCGAGGACGAAGTAGAATACACCTGCAGCATGGGGAGTTCCTTCAAAGTGTTTTGTATTTTCTGTTAGAACCGCCATATAGGCAAAAAGCTGTAAACTCAAACCTTCTATCACATCTTTGAGGTCTAACTTCTTATTAAAGGCTTTGTAGTCCACTGTTTTTAGGTATGTTTTATCGTCAATATTTAAAATATCAAGACGATCAATCTTGCCGGAAAGGGCAATTCTCTCCCCGTTTTTTGTTTCTAAAATCATGGGCGCAAAGAGACCTTTATCGCCAAAATGAACTTCAAATCCATAGGGCTTGAAGTCACCCAGTCTTAACTGCTCGATGAGGGCGATCATGGCTGCCATGGCCTCTTTTTTTAGTTTTCTTGTGAGATACATACTCCTTGCACTACTGATAAAGAGACCTTCGTATTCTTCTTCGATGATTGTTTTTGTGATGGTCTCAATATGTTCTGCTAAGGTTTTTTCGTCCATGTGGAGGATTTCTTCGTGGGGATGGTGCTTAAAAAAGCGCTCCAATAAAAGGTGCATAAAATTGCCGGAATCCACAGACATCATTCGGTACTCTTTTTGTTGTTTTGGCCTTAGGGTGTACGTCACAAAATGTCTAAAGGGGCATTTTTGGTATTGTTCTAATTGAGTGATGCTGGTATTGTAGAGGCCCTGGGATCTTCTCTCCTCATATGCCGTAAGGCCTTTAGGTTGATTGGGTCTATGATAGAATCTAAGTGCTGCCTTAAGCTTCTCTCCATAGACATCATCCTCCATGAGCACACGAAAAACGCTTTCTAATAAGGGCGACATTTTCTGACCCTCGGTTTCTTCTTGCAGTGTAATGAGGAGTTTTTGGAAAGCTCTTTCTTTAGAGAGTAGGATTTCTTCAGCGACTTCCCCCTCTGTAATGCCATGGATTTTAAGCTCCATAGCGGGAAAAGTCCTCTTGATATCATCAAAAATCGGTGATGGAATACTGTTTTTGCCTTCTATCGTTGTAAGGGCATAAGAAAAAATCAAGTGCTCTTCCGCCGCCGTAATATGCTGAAAAAGATTGTGATCGCTTCGTTGCCTATCGACTTCATATCCCATGGGTAGGGATAGATTGTACCCATCCAGTATATCGACATCTTCTTCTGTCAGGAGCATATCTTCGCTGGGTGTCACAGGGAAACAAGCTTCACTGCATCCAATCACAAACAGCGTACGACAAGAAGTTG
>CAYJGI010000027.1:0-1872 GCA_964369705.1 uncultured bacterium | reverse complement strand
CGATGGGGATTTAGAATACTAACAGCATCTAAGGTACTGGGGATAATCCCCACTTCCTTCGTAGAAAATCCCAGCGTCAATCTTTCATAAAGCTCTGCTGTGGTTATTTTTTGATCGCCAAATAAGAGTGCTACTTGTTCTAATACTTGGAGCACTAAGTTATAAATCTGCGTCGTCTCGGAAGCTCTCTCTAAGAGACCTCTCTCTTTGTAATCTTGTACGAGGTTTTCCATTTTTTGAAGCATGGAGGTTTTATGTAAGAAGTGTAGTATGGCTTCTACTTTTTCTTTAGCCGTATCTTTTTCTTTCAGCTTTTTGTCTAAGGGGATTAGACCTTCTATTGCTTTTTTTCGAATGATGTTCAAAGCTTCTAAGTCTTCATGCATGCCTCTTTTGAAGGTGGTTTTCCAGTGATTACCTTTAATACCGTAGCTTTCTGCGTAGTTCTCCAGGGTATCTACTTCTTCCTTCGTCAGATCGGTCAATCCCGTCTTTAGATATCTAAAGAAAGTAGTAGATGTGAAGTAGGTTTCTGTCAGTAGAATGCTCATCATGAGCCCTTCAATGAGGGGATGATCCATGATGGAGCGCTTGTGATCCATAAAGATGGGAATCCCCGCCTCTTTCATTACACGTTTAATGGTGGCATCATAGCCCTCCATATCGGGAACTAAGATCTTGATGTCGTTATAACGGTAGCCTTCTTCTACTTTTTTTTGTATGGAGGCGGCGGTGGCGATGACTTCTTGTTCAGTGGTGAGGTAACCCTTTGTTTGAAAATGAGTAGGTTGCTCTTTTACTTTTTTTTGTACGGTGCTGAATAGGGTTTCGTAGAGTAAGATGAGATCCTTCCGCCGATGTTGCCCTTCAATCTCTATGATTTTATAACTACCATTTTCTTCTTCTGCCACTTGGAGAAGATCTTGAAGCGTTCGATGGGTAAGCTCAAAAACGCTCTCAAAGCCTTCTTTTTCCGTGGTATGGGTGAGGGCGATATAGACCGATTTTGCTTTCTGATTGAGGCCTCTGATCATTACTTTCATATCGTGGGTCATATTCTCAAATCCATCAAAAACAACGACGGCGTCCCGTAAGAACCCTGCATCTAATACGGCCTTTGATGCCATCATCATACGATCGTCGGAATCTACAAAACCCCTATCCAATGCGTCCTCATAGCTTTTTTGTAACAAGTCAATATCGTGTAGCTTATCCTTTAAGATATGATCATCGTCCATCTTCTCAAGCACAGGATGAAAATGGCTGCCAAGAATCCCGTTCATCTTAAAAAAAGAAAAAAGGTGCATTAAGCTTCGTATGAAATCACTATCGTAGACGGCTTTCTCATAAAAAAGGAGTTGCTCTTTTTGTTCTATGGCGATTTTTTGAATCAGCATCATTTTACCTTCATCATCGATGAAAGTAGCAATTCTTCCTCCTGTTACGTCAGTAATTCGCTCTGTAAAACGGCTCAAGCTCATGACATCCACACCAAAAAGACCTTCTTTAAAAACGGTCATTAAGCTTCTTTCCGCTTCTAAGGTGAACTGCTCCGGCACAACGTAATAGATGTGAAGCAGCGGATCTTTAAGAAGCATTTTTTGTAAAAGCGTTGCCGTCTCTTGCCTTCTTGTTTTGCCATCGATGCCTAGAATAAAATGAAGCATATCATCACCTCGCTATTGGTATTGGCTTTAGTTTTGCTATTGAAAAAGGCCTTAAAAAGGCTTTTAGTTGACTTTCTTTTTTGTTTTTTTTGGCTCATTACTCTTGTAATATGTACAGATGGACGATAAGTCACATATATGACAGAGGGGTCTTTGGGCTTTGCAAATGGCTCTACCATGATCAATGAGTTGATGACCTAAAAGT
>CAYJGI010000026.1:6602-11976 GCA_964369705.1 uncultured bacterium | reverse complement strand
ACCAGAATAAAGTCTCATCCCTGAAAACAACGCCAAGGATCATAGAAATAATATTGGATAAGTTCTGAAAAATCGCATGGATAAAAGCGGCGGCATGGCGAAGCATGAAGTAGTTCAGTGTAAAAAGCACGATGCCGTTCATCACACCGAGAAAAAGCACCGGCAAGAGTACTTCCATCTTTGTAAGGGGTGAAAAAAATGCGGTAAAGAACGTCCCGTCCATAATCTGAGGAAAAAAACCACCCACGATAAAGCAAATGGCCGTCACCGTACTGGTTAAAAAAATGATTTGTTGTGACGTAATTCCCTTTAAGTATTTTCTGGCGTATACATTATAAAAAGCAATGGGAAAAAGGCTTCCAAAAATCAAAAGAAAACCTGGCCAGTGAAAAGCGCCCCCCGTTGATCCCATGACCACAATTAGGACCGTTCCTAAGACGGCCACCATGATGGAGATCCACTGAAGGGGTCTTAAATGCTCCTTTAATACCAAAATCCCGGCAAAGGCCGTGGTAATGGGAATCAGCGCATAAATAATGCTGGCGAAGGAGACAGAAAGATAAGCAAGCCCCGAGTATTGCAAGGCATAAGCCAGAATAAAGAGGATACTCAGTATCAACAAGGGCTTCTTCGGACCTTTAAGTAGGGCTTTTAAATCCAGTTTCCAGATTTTCAAAAAAGCAAAGATGATGACGATGATCATGGTAATGGTGTAGCGATAAGCAATCATCTGAGTGGAAGTAATATGGTCTAGGGCGCTTTTGCTCATAAAGTTGCCGACGCCTAAGACTAAAGCCACTAATAGGCCGGCTATGACGACTTTGTGTTCCGTTGATGTCTTACGATTATTCATGGTTTTCTCCTTTATGATAGATACAGTGACCGTTTTTGTCAATGGCTACCACACAAGGAAAGTCTTTGACGGTGAGTTTTACGATGGCTTCTGCACCCAAGTCTTCGTATAGAATGGGTTCTGCCTTCTCAATGGACTGCATAATAAGGGCGGCTGCGCCTCCTGTGGCGGCAAAGTAGATGGCTTCGTTCTTGATAATGGATTCTATCACAGCCTCCGATCGTACGCCTTTTCCGATCATGCCTCTAAGGCCATGATCCAGTAAAAGGGGGGTGTACCGATCCATGCGTCCGCTGGTCGTCGGACCACATGGTCCAATGACGGCTCCCGGTTTTTTTGGTGCCGGGCCTACATAGTAAATAATTTGATCCTCTAAATCTATGGGGAGATGGCCTTCTTTGCAGAAGTGCTCCTCTAAGCGCTTATGGGCGGCATCACGGGCGGCGTATAGTATTCCTGTGATTTGTACCACATCGCCGGCGACTAAGCCTTGACATTGTTCTTTTGTAAGGGGGGTGTGTAGTTTGATCATGGCTTCTCCTACAGCTCTCTTTCGCCGTGGCGAAGGGCATGACAACATATATTCACTGCAACGGGCATCCCGGCAATGTGGGTAGGATAATAATCCACATGGACGGCAAGAGCCGTCGTTATGCCACCAAATCCCCCGGGGCCAATATGAAGATCATTGATTTTTTGCAGTAGTTTTTGTTCTAGGGCGCTGTAGAGGGGGTGGTCATGATGATCGCCAAGTGGTCTAAGGGTGGCTTTTTTCGCGAGGCTTGCCGCCTTCTCCATGGTGCCTCCGATCCCAACGCCTACGACGATAGGTGGGCAAGGATTGGGGCCTGCCTTCTTCACCGTATTCACCACAAAATCAACGACACCTTCTTCGCCGTCGGAGGGCTTTAAGAAGGCAATGGCACTCATATTCTCACTGCCAAAGCCTTTCGCAACGGCGGTGATCTTAAAGACGTCACCGGGTACGATATGGTACTCAATAATGGCCGGCGTATTATCTCCAGTATTCATTCTATGAAAGAGCGGTTCTGCCACGATGCTTTTACGCAGGTATCCTTCATGGTAGGCCTCTCTCACACCATCTTCAATGGCATCACCAATATAGCCACCTTCTATGAAGACGTCTTGCCCCATGGTCACATAGACAATGGCCATTCCCGTATCTTGACAGATGGCCACTTGCTCCCTTGTTGCGATCTCTTGATTCTCTAAAAGCTGATGTAAGATAGACTGTGCCCTCTCGTCTTTTTCAATGGTTAGGGCTTCCGCCATTTTATCTCTAACCCTTTGATCGACGTTGTAATTCATATCGAGAAATAACTCTTTAACGATTTGCGTAATCGTATTCCCTGAAATCTTTTTCAATCTTTACAACTCCTTCGAAAGTACTCTGCCATAGTGGAACAGGTACTGCTGGGCGAATCCGCCGTATTCTCCAAAAAGCTTTTTCCCTAATTGGGCAACTTCTTTATCACCGTAGGGTGCCATCATTCGCTTAATCCACACATCGGCAGGGAAAGTATCCACACGGCCAAAACCAAAAAGCAAAATACAATGGGCTACTTTTTCGCCAATCCCTAAGAACTGTTGTAACTTCTCGGAGATGTCTTCTGAGGAATCCTCTGCCCAACTAAAAAAATCAATATTTTCTTCGTGAATTTTTTTTACAGCATGGTAGAGGTATCGACTTCTGTAGCCAAGACCCAGTGCTCTAAAATCAGCTTCAATCCCCTTTAATAGGGCCTCTGGTTTTGGAAAAGTATAATACGTAGTATCCAAAAAAGTTTTTTTCTCGCCGTAGGTTTCACTTAAGCGATGTATCATTTTTTCGATATTTTTGATATTGGTATTTTGCGCACATAAAAAACTCAAAAAAACCTCATAAGGATTTTGACGCAAGATTCTCACGCCACCTTTTGTTTTTTGAATGGCTTCTTTGATTCTTTCATCATGGTCAATGGATTGTAGAATGGCGGTATAATTAAGGTCTTCCGCCAAGTAGTTTTTCCAGTAATCTACATCCAAAAAATCGGTTTTTATGATGAGATTGTCATGATTCTGCACAAAATCTACATAGTGATCGTCAACAACGCCGGCAAAATGGTTTTGTGATTGTTCCACAAGACGAAAAGTCTGGCCCGATTGCAGCGTATGTTTAAGATCAAAAAACGCAATGTTTTCAAAAACAATGGTATTGTTTTTTATAAAAATCTTCATAGCATCACCTATAATATCATATCAGGAAAACAAAAAAAAGTAAAATTATTTCAGTTTGAATACTGACTTTTGGGTCATACTACACTTGAGGTGATTAAAGATGATGAAATCAAAAGTAAAAAATCCATCAATGATGGATTACATGGCCCATAATCAAGGAAAACTCTTAATTCTACACGGTGTGGCCATCGGTATCGGTGCCGCAGCTTATGTCGGTGCCAAACAAACAATGAAAAAAATGAATAAAGAAATGCACAGCCATCTCATTAGTGATTCTATGGATCAAGGCATGATGGCAGACGTCTTCAGCAGTGTAAAAGAGCCGCTGCACGATGCGAAAGATAACTTAGAGAAGACGGGTAATATCATTGAAAAGCACGTCAAAACAGCGGGTAAAGAAATCAAAAAAGAGTGGCAATAATTAGTAAAACAGAATTTTATTAAGCCTATGCCTTTTACCCTAAGGTAGAATACACTTCGTATTCTACCTTTTATTATTGTTTTTTTATGATATCTTTCAAAGGGGCAAGATTCTCCTTGCAATTCCAACGAGCTAGTATCTTGACTATTTGGTATTTTGTTTATGTAATTAAAAAAATATAATAGCCATCAGCCATGTAGCAGATTGAAATCACATCAAAAAAACATTATAAATAATTAGGAGAGTTTTATGATTATTAGACTTTTACAACCTCAAGATGCTCCTCTCTTAAGAAAAATCAGGCTTAAAGCGCTACTGGATGCACCGACATCCTTTGGCTCCTCCTATGAAGAAGAAGTGGCTTGGGATCTGTCGGTTTTTGAAGGCGGCTATCCTCTGAGGACAACTTCTATTACGGCGCTTTTCATCATGAAGATATCATAGGGCTTCTTTGTCTTGTAAAGAATCAAAGAGATAAGCTCATGCATAGAGCACACATCACGTCCGTCTTTGTTGACTCTGGCTTTAGAGGCCAAGGCATTGGAAAAAAACTTATGGAACAAGCCTTAGAAAAGGCGGCTTCCATCGACCATATTGAACAAGTAGAATTAACCGTCGTTACAGAGAAAATCCCCGCAATATCACTGTATCAGTCTTTGGGGTTTCATATCTATGCCTCGGAAAGCCGTTCTCTAAAATACAAGGGACGATATTATAATGAGCATTACATGATGAAAATCATTCAATAAGCAAAACAAAAGGGGATGAGTCCATAGACTCATCCCCTTCAATTATTGTAATCATAAAAAAACACTCTTTAAGCCATTTTTATAGTATTCTTTAGCGAATATCGCCGTGGTTTTCTTCCGATGCCACTTCCACCGGGCGATTGTTTTCATCAACGAAAACAATTTTAGGCGTATGTTGATAGGCTTCTCTTTCATCAATCCAAGTATATGCAATGATAATCACATTATCGCCGGGCACAACCAGTCTTGCTGCAGCACCATTTAGACAGATTTTGCCTGAGCCTCTTTCCCCTTCAATAACGTACGTCTCAAGACGATTACCGTTATTATTATCAACTATTTGTACTCTCTCATTGGGATAAAGTCCTGCAAGATCCATTAAGTTGCGGTCGATGGTGATGCTTCCTACATAATTGAGGTTTGCTTCTGTGATCGTAGCACGATGGATTTTGCCTTTCATTAAATTTACAAGCATGGGGATACCTCCAAAAAAATATTATCAATAAGCCTTGCAGCACTGAATTTTACAGCTATAGCGATCAAAACATCTCCCTCAATAATGGTAAGGGATGCCAGATCTCTTTGGGACACAATCTCAATATAGTCAATCTGTCCCGATGTGGATTCCAGTTTGTTCGTAATGATTTTTTTGATTTTGTCGGGGCTTTTTTCGCCTTCATCAATGGCTTCTCTTGCTAAGAGTAGCGCACGGTGTAGCGCTGTTGCTTCTCGCCTTTCTTCTTCTGTGAGAAATACGTTACGGCTGCTTAATGCAAGGCCATCTGATTCTCTTACAATAGGGCAAGGCACCACTTCAACATCTAAAAACAAATCATCAATCATTCTGCCAATGACGGCCACTTGCTGGGCATCTTTTTGACCAAAATAACTCTTATTCGGTTTTATCGCCATAAAAAGCTTCATGACTACTGTCATAACCCCGCGAAAATGGCCCGGTCTCTTGGCGCCGCAAAGACCCATCGTCATGGGACTTTCATTATCAACGAAAACATTTTTTTGTGAGTAGGGGTACATCTCTTCATGGCTTGGGTGGAACAAAGCATCCACATGATAGGGCTCAAGGAGCTCCGTGTCTTTCAGAAGGTCTCTCGG
>CAYJGI010000026.1:4086-6592 GCA_964369705.1 uncultured bacterium | reverse complement strand
CACGCCGAACTGGGTAGGATTGACGTAGATGCTAACGACGACGACATCGCACTCTTCTTTCGCCCTCTCAACGAGGGATAGGTGGCCTTCGTGTAGCGATCCCATGGTGGGAACCAGGCCCAGCGTCTTACCTTGTTGTTTCATCTCATCACTATAAGCCTTCATCTCGCTTACGGTGGTTATTATTCTCATGCTTTATTACCTCAAAATCATCCTTTTTTGTCTATCAAAAAACGACATATTAACTCATTTTTAGTATGCCTTCATTGTAGGTCTTTGTCAAGGAAAATTTATGCATTTTCTTCTTTTATCATACCAAAAACCAAATTATTTTTCGTGGTAGCGATAGACTTCACCGGGCAGAAAAACACCTCCATCGGTGACAATCCCCGTAATATACTGAGGCGGTGTAATATCAAAGGCGGGATAATAACCCTTCACGCCGTCCATAGCCGTCTTTATGCCCATGGCGAGGAGAACTTCTTCCCCATCTCTTTCTTCTATAGTAATGGTTTGGGGCGTGGGGTGCCTTAAGTCCGGCTCTCCCGATGGATAATATGGAATCCCAAAATGATTCGCCATCATGGCCATCTGAAAAGTACCAATCTTATTAATCACATGACCATCCATGGTAATCACATCGCTGGCCGATGTAAAGACGTCGATGATTCCTTTAGACATGACGTAACCGGGCATATTATCGGTAATCACCGTCACATCTACTCCCATATCAAAAGCAAGGCTTGCTGTGAGTCTTGCCCCTTGAAAATAAGGTCTCGTCTCTGCGCAAATCATTTTGATGGTTTTCTGTCTTTCTTTCGCTTCTCGGATCATGAGCCCCACAATGGTTTCACCGTAGCACTGAGTAAGGATTGTGCCATGGCTTGGAAAATAATCGACCAAACTGCGGGCGCTTCTTAAGATTCTTTTATATTTATGTTCCATCGCCTCTACCGTATGGCGAAAGACCGCCTCCGCCGGATCTTGGCCTTCTTCCCTTGCCAGTAGTGCCACTTCTATGGCAGCCTTCGTTACCCGCTCCATATGGGTGCGAGTCGTTGGCCTTGCATCTATTAGAAGCTTCGCTGCATGGGTAAGGTCTTCATAGAAATCCGCTTTTGACTTGTGCTTACTGATTCCTGCCTGTAAGGCCATGGCCATGCCTGCTGCCGTCGGTGGACCACCGCTTTGGGTGACCATGTCGGTGATGGCATTCGCCACTTCTAAAACGCTCCTGCAAGCCACAAAAACCCGCTCTCTCGGATAACGCCTTCGATCTAAGATGGTTACAACACCCTCTTCATACCAGGCCACATTTTCATATTGTAATAAAAAACCTAAATCATAATCGGCTCTCATTTTTTCACCTCAGCATCATGGTACAGTAAAGAAAAATAATTGTAAATACTTATTTTATGGAAGTATTCTTGAAGAAGTCACGCACCATCTGTCTGTGGACTTTTAAAACAAAAACCGACAGCCTAAGGCCATCGGTTTTTAATGGTGATTTTTGATTTTTTTACTTTGCTTTTTTGATTTTGTTTTCATGTTATTTTCTTGTTATTTCAAACTAAAAAAAAGCAAAACATTAAAGGCACTTTTGACCCTTCATGTTATGCTTTTTCCAAGGTATATGATGATTAGTGTTTTCTTGTGGGGGGGAGGTATTTAATAATACCCATTTTAGATCCGATTAATTCGGTGATGGCTCTTCGTCTTCTTCTTAACGTCTCGGTACAAACAAAAAACTCTTGGGCCAGTTCAATCAGATTCGTTCTACCTTTCACATAGTAAGCATCAAAGAATGCTCTGTGATCTTCTCCCAGTTCATTAAGGCTTTGATCCACACTTCTTACGAGGAGCTCCATATTCCACAAAGCCATTGTCGATATAGAGAATGCTTCAAAAGGCATCGTCTTCGTAACATCCCAAAGCCTATCGGCCTTCTCCCCAATCGTCTCTATCACTCTGCAATAATCAAAGTAGTGCCTACATTCATGGTCAATGTAGCTGAGTTGTTGTTTCGTCATTTAATACCTTGATGAATGTTCTTGATTTTTGTTTCTTCCTACGTCGACACCAATAAAATAAAGAATAAAAAACAACGGGATAATGAGCAGTTCTCCACCGCCCATTCCGACACGGTTCACATAAACATTGATGGCTCCAAAAAGGAATTGAACCAATTCAACCACTAAAGCGGTAATGACTGCAAGTAATAAAGCTCTTCTGAATAATTTTTTCATAATTTTCCTCCAAAATATATTGTATTTCCGTCAAATGTGAGTTATAATGGTTAAAATAGTAAAAAAAAGAAGGTTTTCTCTTTATTTTTTTACTTTATACTCAAATTGTACGGTATTTCCGACATTTTGTCAACAACATTTTTTGATAAATCAAATTTTTTTAAAAAAAGAGGCGTGATTATGAATTCAATCGGTATGAAGATTAAAGAATTAAGAAAAGCCTGTAAGCTCACTCAAAGTGAATTAAGTCGCATGGCAAA
>CAYJGI010000026.1:0-3986 GCA_964369705.1 uncultured bacterium | reverse complement strand
GATTGGACCCTAGGCGGTAAAGAGTATATTGCCCTCGAGGTTAAGGGGGATAGTATGTACCCTAAGTATTTAGAAGGCGATGTTGTGATTCTTAGGCTGCAAAGCACCTGTGAGAATGGTCAAGATGCCGCCGTCTATGTGGGCGATTTTGAAGCTACTTTAAAGAAAGTTTTGTTAAAGGAAGAACAGACGATTTTAATGCCACTGAATCCTCAGTATGATCCCATGATCTTTAATCATGGAGATCACAATCTTCAGATCCTTGGGGTTGTAGTGGAGCTTCGGCGAAAAATATTAAATTAGCACTAAGAAGATGCCAGGATCCTTGCAAAGGCTCTTTAAAGTTTTGCCAAGATAAGAGGCCGTTTTGTGCCTCTTTTTTTGTTTATGGAATGATTGCGCCAATCATATTTTAAGTATGTTTAAGGTTTGTGGTATAATATTTTATAAGAGGTGAGCACGATGAGAATACTATTATGTGAAGATGAGAAAGAGCTATCTAATGCCCTTTCAAAAATATTAAAACACTATCATTACGCCGTCGACACCGTCTATGATGGTGAAGAAGCACTTCTTTATTTAGATGCCGAAAACTACGACGCTATGATCCTTGATATTATGATGCCAAAGATGGATGGATTGACAGTGCTACAAAAAATCCGCAACAAAGGCAATCTCATACCCATCATTATGCTCACTGCAAAATCCCAAGTAGATGATAAAGTCACAGGACTTGATTTGGGCGCAAATGATTACCTGACAAAACCCTTCGAAACAAAAGAACTTCTTGCCCGCCTTCGGGCCATCACTAGAGTTGTCAGCGACAGCAGTTCATCCATCTTAACGGTAGGCAATGTACATTTGAATCGAAAAACCTTCGAACTTTATACCGATAAAAATACGTTCAAATTGGCCAACAAAGAGTTTCAGATGATGGAGATGCTGATGATCAATAAAGGCCATATCATTCCCACAGAACGCTTCATGGAAAAAATCTGGGGATATGATAGTGATGCAGAAATCAATGTTGTGTGGGTTTATATTTCTTATTTGAGAAAAAAACTGACGCTACTGGAAACTAATGTCAAAATCAAGGCTACACGCAATACGGGATATTCTTTGGAGGCTTAATCATATGCTAAAAAAACTACAAAGAAAATTTGTACTATTTACCACGATTATCAGCATCATTGTCATGATGCTGATTGCCGTTTCCATCAATGTAGCCAACTATGTTTCCATCATGAATCATTCCGATAATGTATTAGATCTTCTTGTACAAGGTGAATTAAAAATGGGCGAGCCTTTGAGCGATCGTGGAAAACTGCCCAGTGAAATCGCCTTTACTACACGTTTTTTTACCGTTCGTTCCGATATCACCGGCATCATTGACCATATTGACACCAGAAATATCAGCTCTATCTCAGCGGACGAAGCCATAGAATACGTATCCCGTGTTAATGGGACGGGGACAAGCACCGGTACTATGGATTATTTTAGATACATCAAGACGGAAAATCAGATCGGTTATACCTATATATTCCTGAATATAGAAGAAGACTTAATTAGTTTTGAATCTTCGATGGTTGATACCATACTGATTTTATTGGGTGCTATTGTTTCCATCTTTATTTTGTCCATTTTATTATCAAAAAAAGTCGTAGCACCGATTGCTGACAGCTATGAACGGCAGAAGGGCTTTATCACCAATGTAAGTCACGAGTTTAAGACACCTCTCACCATCATCAAAGCCGATTGTGAGGTGATCGAAATCGATCACGGCGAGGGAGAGTGGACAAATAGTATAAAAACCCAAATTTCAAGACTTGACACGCTGGTAGAAAACCTCATATCCCTCACAAAACTCGATGAAAAAGTAGCACTAATCAAAACAGATTTTTCCCTTTCCGATGCCATTGTCGATACAGTTAATGAATTTGTCTCTGCCATTAAGGGGGCTCAGCTTCATTTGACCTTAGACATAGAGCCCGGCATCTCCTATACAGGAGATGAAGCCTATATCAGAAATCTCATTGGCATACTGACAGAAAACAGTATTAAATACGGAACGGCAAAAACCACATTAAAACTGAGCCTAAGCACCATGGGTCATAAAAAGGTGTTTTCCATACAAAATGCCTGTAGTCCCATAGCAATCGGAAAACACAATGATTGGTTTGAGCGATTTTATCGTGAAGATCTTTCGAGAAATATGGAAACAAGAGGATACGGTATTGGGTTATCTATTGCCAAGTCTATTTGCGATTTGCATTCTGCGAAGATTTTTGCGGAAAGCAAAACAGGTGAAGAAATTACAATCACTGTTGTTTTTTAAAGTAAGTTTAAAGTTTGTATTGTAAAATCATTTTACAGTTCATGTAAAATGATTTTTTTTATAACATTCATTTTAAAGTACATTTAAGGTTATAGTCATAAAATAAGTATGTACAATACAAAAGGAGTGACGAATATGATACAAACAAACTTCAAAAGATACGAACTCAAATATATATTAACAATGGCACAATATCAGCTATTATTAGAAAAAATGCCACATCACATGATGGGTGATGATTATGGCAGACACAAAATCTCTAATATTTATTTTGATACTGAGGATTATAGGATCATCAGGCATTCTTTAGAAAAACCAACGTACAAAGAAAAACTAAGGGTTCGTTGCTATGGTGAACCCCACGAAGAGATGACTGCTTTTATAGAACTTAAGAAAAAACTAAACGGCGTTGTCTATAAGCGGAGAGTCTATTCAGAGCAAAGCAAAGTATTTGATTATCTTTGTAAAGATGCTGACACCGTAGAGCGCTCTCAAGTCCTTAACGAAATTGATTATTTCAAAAATAATCATAGAGATATTAAACCAAAAGTCTATTTATCCTACGAGCGAGAAGCTTTTTTCTCCACCGATGACGAGAACTTTAGACTTACATTCGATTTTAATATTATGGCAAGGGATAAGAATGTGAGCCTTTATAGTAGCGATGATGATCGAGTGGTTTTGTCCGGCGATTATGTACTCCTTGAAGTAAAAACAGTCTTAGGGCTCCCCCCTTGGTTTTTGACTTTTTTAAGTGAAAATCAGATTTTTAAGACTTCGTTTTCTAAGTATGGCATGGCTTACAAAACCTATTTTTCGTCAACATTTATTAATTGTTTAAGGAGTGAAAAAAATGCTTGATATCCTCATCGGTAGTGTTTTTGATACCACTGCCACAATGAATATTGATATTTTAGATTTTTTCATCTGTATGGTCGTTGCCATGGTTCTTGGTGTCTTTATGGCCAAAATGTATGCACTGAAAACAAAAAGCACAAAAGGATTTGTCTGCACATTGGCACTACTTCCGCTGGCCGTTGCAATGGTAATTATTATGGTCAATGGCAACATTGGAGCAGGCGTGGCTGTAGCCGGTGCTTTTAGCCTCGTCAGGTTTCGTTCTGTACCCGGTACGGCCAAAGAGATTGTGGCAATCTTTACTGCCATGTGTACAGGTCTTACCATCGGTATGGGTTTTATCGGTTTTGCCGTAGTATTTTCCGTGATTGCTTGCTTCTTTGCACTACTCTTGAATGTTACAAATTTTGGCGAAGAAAAAAACAACGAAAGTCGTACTCTGCAAATTACCATCCCCGAAAACTTGAATTACACCGATGTCTTTGACGATATTTTTAGTCGCTTTACAAAAGAAGCCAAATTAGTATCGGTAAAAACCACCAATATGGGGAGCTTGTTTAAACTGAGTTATGAGATCGAGCTTCAAAAAGTAGCATTGGAAAAACAATTTGTCGATGAATTAAGATGTCGTAACGGCAATCTTGAAATTATCATTGGCAGTGGAGAATTATTCATCAATGGACTTTAGGAGATTAAAAAAAATGAAAAAGTACTTAGCAATTTTTATGGCAGCAGTCGTGCTTCTCTTCGCAGGCTGCTCAGTAGCGGAAGATACAAACCCCAATGATACCAC
>CAYJGI010000025.1:11840-12083 GCA_964369705.1 uncultured bacterium | reverse complement strand
ATCATTACTTTAGCGGAGTCATAAGCCTCTAAAGTGTAGACAGTATATAGAGAGTTGGTTCTTGCTTCATATCTTTTTGCAAAAGCTTCGGCTCTATCGTCCAGCGTGATATCCACACAAACATTAGACTGATATGGACCCGGTGCGTTAAAGCCTTCTGTTGATAAGAACTTAGATGGTTTTACGGCATCAGTACCAAGATACGGACCCATGTAACCCGCTTTTCTTAATTCTAAAGCCATA
>CAYJGI010000025.1:0-11830 GCA_964369705.1 uncultured bacterium | reverse complement strand
TTTTTATCCATTACTTCTTGCACTTGAGTAGTGATGTTTTTTTCTGTCTCAATGACTTCAACCCTTGCAATGTTATCTACGCCGGCTTTTCCATAAGCATCTTCCATCAAATCCAGAAGCCCACGTCCAAAAGAAGTATCATCGGATACAAGGGCAACGGTATTGGCCTTGAGATAGCCCTTACTAAAATCGGCTAGTTGTTCTGCATGGATGGTATCATTCGCAATAATACGGAAAAAAGTATCGTATCCTTTTTGTGATGCCGTTACATTACTACCGGTAAAAGTCATGGCAGGTACTCGATTCTTGTAATAGATCGGTGCACCACCCAGGGTTGCATTACTGCCTTGACAGCCAATAACGCCCATAACTTCCGGATCCATGCATAGGTTTTCTGCGACTTTCTCAGACATGGCAAAATTCGCACCATCATCATAAAATACAAAATCTAAGTCAAAGGGTAAGCCTTCTGCTACTGCATCTTCCACCGCCATACGAACGGCTTCCAGCTCATACTTACCGTGGGTTTCTTCTACCCCTGATAAAGCAATAGAACAACCTAACTTATATTTGTTACGTCCCATTCCAAAACCTCCTTTTTTTGATTAAGGTATCATGTACGTGTTTTTTTATCTATACTTCTTATTCATAATGAATAAAACAAAAGGCAGATTTTCATCTGCCTTTTCTGATTCTATAGACCGGCTACGAATTTCATACCGGCTTCAATGGCAGCAACATTCAATTTTACTGCTGCAGGTTTTTTTGTGCCGAAGTACTCTTGTAAAGTTGCTTCTACGGCAGCTACACCTACTACATTTGTTTTTTGGATATATGCGCCGGCTGCAACCATGTTGGCCGCACGAACATCACCAAGTTCTGCAGCAATATCGTTGCAAGGGATTTGGATTACTTCGTAAGGGACATCGGTAGCAACGCCTGCTGTAATGGAACTATTGACGATGAGTAAGCCGTTCTCCGGTACATCACCGACAAACTTCTTGTAAGAAGGTTCGTTCATTACAATAACAGCAGTTACTTCGTCCGGTAATCGTGTTTCGATTTCTTCTTCAGAAATAATGCAAGTACAGTTTGCTGTACCGCCACGCATCTCTGGGCCATAAGCGGGCATACAGGTTGTGTGTTTTTTCTCATGAATGGCAGCGATAGAAAGCATGGTGCCAAGTAGCATAACGCCTTGACCGCCGGAGCCGCCTAATAGTACTCTATGTTCCATTCTATTATGCCTCCTCTGGTTTCTTGATTTCTCCCAATGGGAAGAAAGGAATCATGGTTTCTTTAATATAGTCCATAGATGCCTGTGGTGTCTTCTTCCAGTTGGTTGGGCAAGCGCCTAACACTTCTACTAGAGAGAAGCCAACTTTATTGATTTGGTTTTCAAAAGCTTTGCGAATTGCTGCTTTTGTTTTGCGAACATTGGCAGGATTATCTACAGAAGTTCTTGCAATGAAAGCATTGTCAGAACCAAGGGTTGCGATTGTCTCGCAGAATTTTACAGGATAGCCTTCATCGAGGGTCTTTCCTTTTGGTGTGGTGGTGGTTACTTGACCTACTAAAGTAGTAGGAGCTGCTTGACCGCCGGTCATACCGTAGTTACCGTTATTAACAAAAATAATGGTAAAATTCTCATCACGGATCGCTGAGTAAAGGGCTTCAGATAAACCGATGGCACCGATATCACCGTCACCTTGATAAGTAAATACAACAGAGTCGGGATGTACACGCTTAATACCCGTTGCTACAGCAGGAGCTCTACCGTGGGCTCCTTCGATATAGTCGATATCAAAGTTTTTGTAAATAAAGATAGAACATCCAATCGGTGTTACACCGATGGCTTTGTCTTTGATGCCCATTTCATCGATAAGCTCACCGATGATACGGTTTACGGTACCATGGCTACAGCCTGGGCAGTAAGATAAGTTGGTCTCTGTCATGCTGGCAGGACGCTGGTATACTACTTTTTCATCTTTATAAACGGTGATAGCACCTTCTGGGCACATATTTGCACAGATGCCACAGCCAATACAATCATCATTTTTTTGCTCTACAAAGTCGTAACCATATTGGTTGAAGCTTCCATTGTGATCAATACATTTCTTAGGACAAAACTTCGCACAAACCACACAGGCTTTGCAACGGTCTTTATCAACAACAATTCTAGACATTGTCACCCATCCTTTTCTTATAATTTCTGTACGGCAGCCGCAATGCGCTTCACCGCTTCTTTTAAGTTCTCCATGGAGCTAGCGTAGGAAATACGAACAAATCCTTCACCCTCAGAGCCAAACTCATTACCATGTACTAAGGCAACGCCGGCTTCATCCAGCATATAATCGGCGAATTGCTCCGATGTCATGCCTGTTTGTTTGATATTAAGGAAAATATAGAATGCACCTTCTGGCTTTAAGCAAGATAGCTTAGGAATCTTGTTGAGCTCTTCTACCATGAAGTCTCTACGACGCTTGTACTCGGCCTTCATTTCTAAAGATGGCGTTTGATCGCCTTCTAAAGCTTCAAGGGCACCGTACTGCACGATAGAACCGGCAGAGGTAACGGTATAAAATACCATACGAGTAAGAGGCTCGATGATTTCTTTTGGTGCGGCGACCCAGCCTAATCTCCAGCCGGTCATAGAATACCACTTACTAAAACCATTCAGAATAATGGTTCTTTCTTTCATTCCAGGTAGGCTTGCAAGGCTCACAAAAGGCTCATTCTCATCGTACACAAGACGCTCATAGATCTCGTCGGTGAGTACAAGTAGATTGTGCTTAATGGAAAGCTCGGCAATAATCTCTAAGCTCTTCTTATTAAGAACCGTACCTAAAGGATTGGAAGGATTCAGAACGCAAATCATTTTGGTTTTTTCTGTGATTTGACTTTCTAATTGTGCACGGTCGATTTGGAATCCATTTTCTTCTCTTAAGGTATAAAACTTCTTGACAGCACCGCACATTTGTGGGATTTGTAAGTAGCTGATATACGTTGGATTACCGAGAAGGACTTCATCACCGGGATTTAAGAAAGCCAGCATGGCGCAATAAATAACGTGGGAAGCACCGGCAAAAGCTAACGTCTCCTCCGGTAAGTAATCAAGACCGTTTTCTTCTTTTAGTTTTTTTGAGATGGCTTGACGTAGCTCTGGTACACCTTGTAGGGCCGGATAGTGGACAAGGCCTTTATCGAGGGCAACCTTCGCCGCCTCTTTAATATCTACCGGTGTATCATAGTCCGGTCTACCAATCTCAAGGCGGATAATATCTCTACCTTGGGCAGTTAGTGCATCTGCTTTGTTGATGATGTTACGAATAGCAGATAGTTTTACGTCTGAGAGTCTATCGGCAACTGGAATCATTCTGGGCCTCCTCAGACTATAGTAATTCTTTAATCCAAGTATAGATCTGGTTCGGGCTAGGAACAGCGCCTACAGCAATACCTGGCTTTAAAGTGAAAGGTCTGTCAAAACCTTGGTCTTTGATATCGGCAGCCATTTGACCGGCAGACATTTCAACGACCAAAACTTTTGTATTTTTCGTTACTTCTAATAGGGTATCCATTGGATATGGGAAAAGGGTGTAAGGTCTGAATAAACCAACTTTTACGCCTTCATTTCTTAATCTCTTAACGGCAGCAAGGGAGTTTCTTGCCATGATACCGTAAGCAACAACAACAAGCTCTGCATCATCGGTAAAGAATACGTCTGAGCGTTGCTCATTGGCTTTGATGGTGTTATATTTTTGTTGCTTGTATTCGTGCATCTTGTTGTAGCCATCTACCTCTGGGAAGTGGGCGATGCTTAGGTTTCTGTGTGCACGATTCGCTTGACCGGTAATAGCCCAAGGCTTATCAAAAGTCTTTGGCACGTAGTCTAAGTCAATCTCTACGGCACCGTAAGATTGGCCGATTACGTTGTCTGCCATAACGACGACGGGGTTTCTGTACTTGTCAGATAGTTCAAAGGCAAGGATACCTGCATCATACATTTCTTGAGCTGACCAAGGAGCAAGGACGATGTTTTTCATGTCGCCACGGGCTTTCATACAGACTTCGTAGTCTTGTTGAGATGGGTGGAGGGCACCATTACCTGGGCCACCTCTCATAATATCTGCTAATACAACGGGAAAATCATGGGCATGGATATTACCGATACCTTCATGGAATAAATCCCAACCGGGACCTGCTGATCCTGACATAACACGGGCACCGGCACCGGCAGCACCGATTACCATGTTGATGGCAGCAACTTCACTTTCCGCTTGAACAAAGCATCCGCCGGCTTCTGGCATTCTCTCTGCTAAGTGTTCCATTAATTCGTTTTGTGGTGTAATAGGATAACCAAAAAAGTGTCTGCAGCCGCCGCTGATTGCACCTTCACCAAGGGCGTGGTTTCCTTTTAACAATTTGGTAACTTTCACGTGGAGTATCTCCTTTCGAATAGTGGTATATATTAGTTGTTTTGTGCTTCACAAAAAGCTTTGGTTCCGACCATTAGCTTCATTTGGCCCACTTGGCAGACTTCACCTTTTTGATTTTTGATTTCAAAATCAAGGGTGATAATACCTCTGCCCGGTGTTTTTGTTTCTCTTTTTTCACCGACGGTAATAACGGAGTGGATAGTATCACCGATTTTGATGGCATTTTTGAAGTCCCAGTTGGTTCCTAAGAATGCTAATGCGCTACCGTCCATAAGACCTAATCTGCACCAAAGACCAATGCCGATAGAAGCACCCAGCATGCCATGGGCAATACGGGTACCGAAGATTGTTTTCTTTGCTGCTTCTTCATCGGTGTGGAGTGGATTATTGTCACCGGTATTGCCGGCGAATTGAATGAGGTCAAACTCTGTAATCGTTCTGGTTGGAGAGGTAAATACATCTCCAATATTGAATTCGTCATAATATCTTACGTTCATTTGTTTTCTCCAATATTTATTATAGTTTGAGGGGATAAAATATCCCCTCAAGCAATTATCTCATAATATTGTTACGTTTTGGTAGCATTTGTTGCTTCACAGGACGGATGGCACAGAACTCAAATCTCTCAATGAGGTTGTGTCTTAATTCTGTACCGGCAACAACGGCATCGGTGTAGAACTTAGATGCAGTCTTGAGCGCATCGATATCATCGCTGTACTCTTTGCGTTTTTCTTCAACGAATTTAGCTCTCTCATCTTTGTCTTTGATTTCTGCAATCTTCTTAGCGTGCATAGCATTAACGGCAGCTTCAGCACCCATGATGGCAGGTTGACCTGTAACGAGGGATACGCAGTAGTCAGGCATACAAGAAGCACCGGACATGGCAAGGTAACCGGCACCGTAAGCTTTACGCACGATAACGCCGATTCTTGGTACTGTGCAGTTGAAGATGGTGTTAAGCCATTTTGCACCCTTACGGATGATGGCGTTTTTCTCTACGACAGAACCGATCATGAAACCGGAGATGTCAACGAGGTATAACATTGGGATGCCGTAAGCATTACATAAAGCAATGAAGTGGGCACCTTTTTCTGCTGATTCTGGGAAAAGTACGCCGGCTTTGATCATAGATTGGTTTGCAATGATACCGATGGTTCTACCGTTAAGTCTTGCAAAACCAGTAACGAGCTCAGGCGCGTAGATTTCTTTAAAGTGGAAGAAAGAGTCGGCGTCAATGATTTGGTCGATAAGTTCCATAACGTCAAAACCGATTTTCTCATTCTCAGGAACGATATCAGCAATGTCACGGCCTTCAACAGGCTCACAAGATTCGTATCTTGGTACTGGAGCTGTCCAGTTTTGTGGCATGTACTCTAAGTATTTCTTTACAACATCAAGGGCTTCTTGGTCATCTTGTACCCAATAGTCGCCAAGACCGGAAACGGCACAGTGCATTCTTGCACCACCCATTTCTTCCATAGAAACCTTCTCACCGGTAACCATTTCGGCCATACGGGGAGAACCAAGGTATACAGTAGAAGTACCTTCTACTAAGATAACGCAATCAGAAAGGGCTGGGATGTAAGCAGAACCCGCTGTAGAAGGACCAAATACAGCAGAAATCTGAGGGATTACACCGGACATAACGCCTTGAAGTCTGAAGATCATACCGGCGTGACGACGATCGATAAAGATGTCGAACTGCTCGTCAAGACGAGCTCCCGCAGAGTCGATCAAGTAGATGATAGGTACCATCATGTCGATGGCTTTTTCTTGGATACGGATGATTTTTTCGATGGTGATACGGCCCCATGTACCGGCTTTGACGGTCATGTCGTTGGCAACGATACAAACAGGACGGCCATCAATCTTACCAAAACCGGTTACAACGGCGTCGGTACCGAGCTTTGGATCTTCGTAACGAGCAAAGAGACCATCTTCTACAAAAGTATCGGGATCAAGTAGATAATCCAGTCTTTCTCTCACGTGCCATTTATTTTCTTTTCTGAGTGTTGCTAAGTAAGGACGGGAATCTACGTCCATCAACTGAGCTTTGACTTTAAAATATTTTTCTGTTTTATTCATTATAATGAGTCTCCTAATTTAGAATGATTAAGCTTTGATAATGAAGCATTCGCCTTCGCCAACGCCACCGCAGATTGCCATTAAGCCATATCCGCCGCCACGTCTTTGTAGCTCATAACCCATGGTCATAAGAAGTCTTGTAGCAGATGCGCCCGTTGGGTGACCGATGGCAATTGCACCACCGTTAACGTTGGTCTTCTCACGGATTTCCGCTACTTTTTCAGCATTGAAGTCGCCTAAGATTGCTGTAGAAAGTAAAGGCATAACAGCAAAAGCTTCGTTTACTTCGATGAGGTCGATTTGGTCTACTGTCATGTCACACTTCTTAAGAAGGTCAGCTGCAGCATAACCGGGGATAGAAGAAATCCCGCTTGGGTGACCGGAAGCCATTAAGTGACCTACGATCTCGAAGATTGGCTTAAGGCCTAATTCTTTTGCTTTTTCTTCTGACATAAGAACTAATGCAGAGGCACCGGTGTTAAGGCCAGGTGCATTACCGGCTGTAACAGTAGGAGAATTATAAACGGTAGGAAGTTTTGCAAGGGCTTCTACGTTTGTGGTAGGTCTTGGTGCTTCGTCTTTTGTCATCATTTCGATGTTTTTCTTCACTTTGATTTCAACGGGTACGATCTCTTGATCAAACTTGCCTTCGGCATCGGCTGCGGCATAACGCTGCTGGCTTCTGACGGCCCATTGATCTTGCTCTTCACGGGTGATACCAAATTTCACAGCATCAGAACCTGCTTGTACCGCACGTCTTTCGCCGGTATAAGGGCAAGTAACTTGGATGATGTCTTCTAAAGTTACAGAACCGATTCTTGTACCCCAACGTAACTTCTCTAAGAAGTAAGGAGTTGCAGACATGTTCTCAGAACCACCGGTGATAACCACATCGGCTTCACCCACTAAGATGGCTCTATAACCCATTGCAGTTGCAACGGCAGAAGAACAACAAGCTCTGTCCATAGTAGCTGATACTAAGCTCTCAGAAAGACCGGCTGATAAAGTGACTTGACGGGCGATAGAACGGTTGCTGGAAGGCATGTTAATACCGATATAGCACTCATCTACGTCGTCTGGGCCAAGGCCTGCTCTTTTTACAACTTCTTTCACAGCAATTGTACCTAACTCTACTGTAGTAAAATCTCTAAGTTTACCACCATAGTTACCAAAAGGTGTTCTGGCAGCGGCAACGCAAACTACTTTTCTCATTTGTAATTAATCTCCTTTAGTGATGATAAGGGGATAGGGTCCCTATCCCCTGTGATTCACAATAATGATGTGTGGATTAGAAAATACCCTTTTCTCTTAAAGCAGCGATTTCTTCCTTCGTGAAGCCGGCGATGTTTTCTAATACTTCGTCGGTATTGGCACCAAGACGTGGTACTGTTGGAGCCACTTCTTGTACAGGAAGGCTAGCCATTTTGATAGGTGTATTTACAAGCTTCACTTCACCGGCAACAGGATCGTTAACGGTAACGTACATCTTACGGGCAATGGTTTGTGGATCTTCGAAGACTTGCTTTGCATTGTTAACAGGGCCTACAGGTACGCCGAAAGAAAGTAAGATCTCTGTAACTTCCGCTGAAGTTTTGTCGGCCATCCAGCCTTCTACGATTGGATCTAAGTCGGCTTTATTGGTGGCGCGGCCTTCGCCGGTAGCAAATCTCTCATCTTCGAATAAGTCAGGTCTACCAATGGCTTCTGAGAAACGCTGCCACATTTTTGATTCTTGAACAATGATGGCTACATAGCCGTCTTTGGTTTTGAAAGAACCCCAAGGGTGGATAAGACCTTCTTTACCTCTCATCATGATGTTGCCTGTCATAGAGTATACGTTGAGGCTACGCTCAGTAAGAGCCATGATGGCGTCATACATTGCCATATCGAGGTAGTCACCTTTGCCTGTTTTTTCTCTGTTAAAGAGGGCAAGCATGATACCATAAGCGGTAAGCATACCGGGAGCAACGTCACCGAAGGCGATCATTGGGTGGAGTGGCTTGCCGTTTTCTTCACCGATGACGTTCATAACACCGGCCATGGCTTGAATAATAATATCGTAAGCAGGTCTGTCGCTGTATGGGCCAACGTAACGTGGGTCCATACCAAAACCTGTGATGGTAGCGTAAACAAGTCTTGGGTTAAGCTCGTGAATCTTCTCCCATGTGTAACCTAATTTTCTTAAGAAACCGGGCTTTAGGTTTTCGATGAGGACGTCAACGTTTTTGACCATTTGCTCAAAAACTTGCTTGCCTTCGTCTTTTCTTAAGTCAAGGGTCATAGACTTTTTGCCGCGGTTAAAGCGCATGAAATAACCGGAGATTTTGTTGCCTTCGGCATCCTTAAGGATTGGGCCGGGCTCACGGGCAGCATCACCTGTGCCTGGAGATTCTAACTTGATAACTTCGGCGCCGGCATCGGCTAACATCATGGTGCAATATGGGGCAGCAACTTGTGTTTCGATAGAAAGTACGCGAATACCCTCTAATGGTTTTCTACTCATTACGAGTTCCTCCTGTGGATGTAATTGGTTTTTTATTTTTTTGATACGTTATCTACAATAAACTGAATGGTATCACGGGTGTCGGTACCGGGGCCAAAAACAGCTGCAATTCCCTGCTCTTTTAAGAAAGGAATGTCAGGCTTTGGGATAATACCGCCCATGAAAACTAAGATATCATTGACGCCTTTTTGTCTAAAAAGATCCATAACATCTTTACCTAAAGTATTGTGGGCACCTGAGAGTACGCTCATACCAACGGCATCGACGTCCTCTTGAATCGCTGCATTTACAATCTGCTCAGGGCTTTGTCTGAGGCCTGTATAGATGACCTCCATACCGGCATCGCCTAAAGCTTTTGCAACTACTTTAGCACCTCTATCGTGGCCATCAAGGCCCGGCTTTGCGATAAGAACTCTAATTCTTTTCATGAAATGTCACCTCAATTAAAAGATACCGGAATCAGTATACTCGCCATAAACTTCTTTCAATGTATCCACAACTTCTTCAAGGGTGGCATAGGATTTAACGGCTTCTACTGTTTCTGGAATAATATTTCTGTTTTCGATGGCTGCTTGCTTTACATCTTTGAGTGCAGCTTGAAGCTTGTTGTTGTCGCGGTTTGCTTTTAGTTTTCTGAGTCTTTCTACTTGACGCATTTCGGACTCTGGGTTCGGTGTAAAGATTGGGATATCAATCTCTTCATCTACTTGGAAGCTATTTACGCCAACAATGTAACGCTCTTTGTTTTCAATGGATTTTTGGAACTCGTACGCTTCTTTGGCTAATTCTTTTTGGAAGAAGCCTTTTTCGATACACTTGATGGCGCCGCCTAATTCGTCGGTCTTCGCAATGATGTCCATAACTTGGTTACAGATATCCATGGTGAGAGACTCAATGGCATAAGAGCCGCCTAATGGGTCAACGGTCTTTGTGATATTGCTTTCGTAAGCTAAGATCTGCTGGGTACGAAGGGCAATCATCGCCGCTTCTTTCGTCGGTAGTGATAAAGCTTCATCGTAAGAAGATGTGGCTAAGGTTCTACCGCCGCCTAAGATGGCAGCCATGGCCATAACGGTAACACGGATGATGTTGTTCATCGGTTGTTGGGCTTGGAGTGTACCACCTTGTGTATAGATGAGGTACGGTAATTGGGTGCTGGCAGGATCTTTCGCACCGAAGCGATTCTTCATGACATCGGCCCAGACTTTTCTCATACCACGGAGTTTTGCCACTTCTTCTAAGAAGTCCATTTGTGTCGCCATAAAGGCGGAGAACTTCGAACCGAAGACGTCGATATCTACGCCACGGCGTAGTGTCTCTTCAATATAAGCAATACCATTGGCAATGGTAAAGGCCAATTCTTGAGTAGCCGTTGCGCCGGAGTCTCTGATGTGGTAACCGGAGATGGCGATAGGCTCCCAGTTTTTGATGTAGTTAGAAGTATACTCAAGAACGTCGGCAGATAGCTTAACGGCAGCTTCCGGTGGGAAGATGTAAGCGCCACGGCCAATGTATTCTTTAAGAGGATCGTTTTGTAGGAAGAACTTGATGGTATTAGGATCAATGCCTTGCTTCTCGCAAAAAGCAATGTACCAAGCGGCCATAACGGGGCCGATGGCATTGGCGGTGGTACGGATCTGGCGTACTTTCTCAAAAGGAATTCCATCGAGGAGTCTTTCGACGTCTTCTAAGGAGTCAAGGCCTACGCCGACTTTACCGACTTCGCCTTTCGCCATTTTGTTATCGGAGTTGAGACCTACTTGCGTTGGTAAGTCAAGGGCAATGGAGAAGCCTGTTTGACCTTGCTCAATTAAGTACTTAAAACGCTCATTCGCCTCTTCTGCATCACCAAAACCGGAGTATTGACCAATGATCCAAAAATCATCACGGAACATGTCTTTGCTAAAACCACGGGTATTGGGATAAGCACCGGCATCGCCTAAATCACGCTCAGGTTCAAATCCACGCTCTTTTAAGTCTGCCTCTGTATAAATTCTCTTCAGTTCAAAACCGGAGTTGGTTAAATACTGTCTTTTTCTTAAGTTGTTTTCCATATTCGTTGCCTCTCTATCTGTTTTTCCATTGTGGTTCACGCTTCTCAAGGAAAGCACTGATACCTTCGTTGGCATCTTCGCTACCCATTAAAACAGCAACCATATTTTGTAGGTACATGAGAGATTGAGAAAGCTCCATGTCTTGGATATTGGCTAAAGCTTCTTTTCCTAACTTTAAGGCAAGAGGTGATTTAGACGCCACTTCTTTTGCCCAAGCTTTGGTGGTGTCAGCTAATTCTTCCACCGGCGTTACGATGTTTACAAGACCCATGTCTAAAGCATCTTGTGCAGAGTAGCGCTTACCCATGTAGAGCATTTCTTTTGCTTTTTTCATGCCAACGGTTCTCATGATCGGTGCAGAGATGATGGCACCCCAGATACCGATGTTGATTTCTGATAAGCAAAAAGCGGCTTTCTCAGAAGCGATGGTTAAGTCGCAAACCACGGCAAGACCACAGCCACCGGCAAAGGCTAAACCTTGCACAGATGCGATGGTTGGTTTTTGAAGATTCATGATGCATTTTACAAGGGATGCATAACCGCCTGTGAATTGCTTAATCATGATAGAAGATTGCTTCATGGCATCTAACATATTGTTAAGGTCGCCACCGGCGCAAAACGCTTTGTCTCCGGCGCCTGTTAGAACAATGACTCTAACTTCTGGGTTTTGATCTAATTCAGTTAAAGCTGCTTTCATTTCGTTCATTGTTTCTTCGTTCAGTGCGTTTCTTAATTCGGGACGATTGATGGTA
>CAYJGI010000024.1:11920-12148 GCA_964369705.1 uncultured bacterium | reverse complement strand
TTATATGAACGACCTCGGCGAAAGTACTGTTTTTTCCGATGGCGACGAAATCATGATTACAAAAAGCGGAACGTATGAATTCATCGGTGACTATACAAGCAGTATGATCACCGTAAATGTGAATAAAGACATTGACGAGGGCGTTGTTTACCTCGTACTCAATAATGTGAATTTTACAAGTAATTTAGGTACACCTATTCATATTATGGAAGCAAAAGATGTTGTGAT
>CAYJGI010000024.1:11595-11875 GCA_964369705.1 uncultured bacterium | reverse complement strand
GTGCCATCACAACAGACGATACCGAATTCCCATCTGCCGCTATTTATTCTAAGGCAGATACTGTTATCACAGGCGATGGCAGTTTAACTGTAGCGACGCTTTATGGGGATGGTATTAATAGCCGTGATGATCTGATTATTGATGGCGGTAGCATTACTGTAGATGCTGTGGAAGATGGCATTGTGGGTAAAGATCTACTTGCCATTAAAGATGCAAGTATCACTGTAGATGCAGGAAAAGACGGGCTTAAAGCTTCTAATGATGAAGATGTAGACAAAGG
>CAYJGI010000024.1:8489-11554 GCA_964369705.1 uncultured bacterium | reverse complement strand
ATGCCATCAGTGCTGAAAACATTCTACAAATAGATGACGGTGATTTTGAGCTTTACTCGGGAGATGGCTATGTTGAAGTCATCAAAACCCCTTCCAGTGGCGGTATGGGTGGTCAACCCGGTGGCATGGGTGGTGGCCGTAGCGGATTTGATCCTGCCACAGGTACCTTTGATGACGATAACGACGAGGTCATCTTCGAAGAAAGTATGAAAGGAATCAAATCCGGTAATCATGTCACCATCAATGGCGGTACATTTTATATTTCTGCCTACGAAGATGCGGTACATTCCGATGGTAATCTCAATATCAATGACGGTGAATTCACCATTAATGCCGGCGACGATGGCTTCACTGCCATATATACAACCATTACAACAGGGACGATAATGATTGAAAACTGTTTTGAAGGGATTGAAGGTGTTGTTGTCCATATTTTAGGTGGTGATATCGTCATTCACACAGACGATGACGGAATTAACGGCAATGATCAAGGGGGCGGTGTCACAATCTCCGGTGGTAATATCGAAATCTTCTTTGGACAAGGGGGAGATGGTATCGACTCTAACGGTACCTATACGCAAACAGGCGGTGATATTGTCATTACTGCAATGGGATCATCCGATGCCATGAATGCACCCCTTGATGTAGATGGCACCGTAACCATGACCGGTGGAACCATTGTAGATGATCAAGGAAATCCTGTAGAAGCTACAGGTCACGGTGACATGGGCGGTATGAGACCCGGTGATCAAGGGGGTACCATGCCAGGGGGTGGTACTAGGCCTGAAGGATCAGAAGATATGATCCCCGGCGGTGGTACTATGCCTGAAGGATTTGAAGATATGATTCCCGGTGGTGGTGCTAGACCTGAAGATTTAAATGATCCACGTAACCCTCAAGATTTTGGCGAGCCAAGCTAACCTAATCTCAGCCACAATGAAGTCCTTTTACCTCATCCTTTCACCCAATTAATAAAATAAAAGCAAAAAAAAAGAAGTCAGTACCTCTTAAGGTGCTGACTTTCTTTCATTCAATCAATAATTTAATCTTTTTTTTATTCTTCACCACTGCTGTATGCATGCATACTTTTATAGGCATTTAGCTTATAGGCCAGCGTCATCAGGCTATCGGTCAAGTGTACGTGCTCCACCATGACATTGGGCGGTAAGTGTAGATCCACGGGGCTAAAATTCCAAATCGCTTCTACGCCGAGTTTTGCTAATTTATCGGCACAATCCGATGCCACATCCTTCGGTAAAGTGATGATGGCAATGTCTACTTGCTCTTTTTGTAAATATTCTTCCAAAAGATCAATATGGTAGACTTCTGCGTTACGAATCTTTGTACCAATCAGCTTATCACTCACATCAAACAAAGCTCTAATCGTAAAACCACTGCGCTCAAAACTTGGGTTATTCGTAAGGGCATGACCTAAGTTACCGGCACCTAAGGCAATGACATGGTATGTGGTATCAAGGCCAATGATTTTTTTGATTTCTTCGTACAGTTCTTTGACATTGTATCCATAACCCTGCTGACCAAAGCCACCAAAATTATTGAGGTCTTGTCTGATTTGAGAGGCTGTAAAACCCGTTAGTGAGCTAAGTTCTTGACTACTGGTGCGTATAACGCCTCGCTCCATCAGCTCTAATAAATAACGCAAGTATTTAGGCAGCCTTTTGATAACGGCAATTGAGATTTTGCGCTCTTGCTCTCTCATAACTTCACTCCTTCAGATGTTTATTTGTTATTATTCTAACATACTTTTTATATCTATACAATCTTTTTTATATTGGCTTTGCGGTAACCGCTGTGAATGGCTGATAAATAATCCTTCGGATTATTTATCATATGACCTTCTTTTCGGTGATTATGATATTCATGGGGACGTCGTTCTTGTTGATATCAATAGATTCTATCACTTGTCCTTCAAAAGAAAGACCTATCTTATAAGGTACAAAATAGCGCTCAAAAAAACGATCGTAATACCCTTTTCCCATTCCGACTCGATCTTTATTTCTGGAAAAAGCGGTCCCGGGGCAGATGGCCACATCAATCTTGCCTTCATAGGCCGTGGGCGCCTTCGGCTCTAATATGTGGTAAGGGTTAGAAATTAAGTCCTCCAATGAATCAATCTCTACGGCAATCATCCATTCCCTATCTATCACTTTAGGCACCACTATTTTTTTTTGTTGTGATAACAGGGCTGTTATCAGATCCAAAGTGGCCACTTCGTTAAAAGCGGAAAGATAGCAAAAGATAATCTCGCTTTCTTTTACACTATTGTTTTCTAAGGTTTTCTTTGTAATAATTTTACTAAAGAGGTCTACATCTTCCCTACTCAGTCCATTGCGGTAAAGAAGACCCCTCTCTCTTGCGGCTGCTTTTATCATGGCTTACCCTTTATTTTTTTTATAAAATCACGTATAATAGATATGTCTATTTTAACAGAAACGGATTTTAAAAACCATGATTTTATTATCAGCTAAAAATATTAAAAAAACCTTCGGCATCTTTACTTTATTCGATGGCGTGAGCTTTCAAGTGGAGAAGGGCGATAAGCTTGGCCTTGTCGGCAAAAACGGCGCCGGCAAGACGACCCTTTTTAAGATTCTCACGGGAGAAGCAGAAAAAGACGGCGGTGAACTCTTCTTTCGTAAAGAGATGACGGTGGGTTACTTAGAGCAAGAAGCCTTTGCTACATCGACAAATACGCTGTATGAGGAGCTTCTTTCCGTCTTTCACCATGTCTTTGCCCTTGAAGAAAAGATGAAAGAAATCTCACACCAAATGGGAGAAGAAAAAGCGCTAAAAGACGAAACCGTTATGGCAGAGCTTTTTGAAAAATACCACCGCTTAGAGCTGGAATTCCAGCAACGAAACGGCTACGAAGTCGAAAGTAGAGTAAGGGGTACTTTAATTGGTCTTGGTTTTCTGGAGCATCGTTTTCATGATGCGGTAGCTTCTTTATCCGGCGGCGAAAAAACCTCCCTGGCTCTCGGCAAAACCCTCCTTACGGCACCGGACTTACTTCTACTGGATGAGCCCACCAATTACCTCGATAT
>CAYJGI010000024.1:6961-8479 GCA_964369705.1 uncultured bacterium | reverse complement strand
GGAGTGGCTTGAGGATTTTTTACGGGATTTTCAAGGCTCTTTTGTCATCATCAGCCACGATCGCTATTTCCTTGATAAAGTTACCACAGGGATTCTCGATATGGACGAAAAAACCCTCTCCAAGTATAACGGTAACTACTCAAGTTTCTTAAAACAAAAAAACCAAGTGAAAGAAATCCGGGAGCACCACGCAAAAAACCAAGCAAAAGAAATCGCCCGCATCGAAAAAATCATCGAAACGCAAAAACGCTGGGGCAGAGAGCGAAACCTCAAAACAGCGCGGAATTTTGAAAAAAAATTAGAAAAAATAGAACCGGTAGAAGGCCCCATGGCAAAGGAGCGTACCATCCATTTTAGCCTCGATGGTGGCAAAAGAAGCGGCAACGAAGTCTTAAAAGTCTTGGACCTCTCCGTCGGCTATAGCTTAGAGAAGCCACTATCACAAAACATCGATTTTACGCTGAAGCGCTTAGATCGACTCTTTATCCTAGGACCCAACGGTGTAGGCAAGACGACCCTCTTTAAATCCCTTCTTGGAGAGCTTCCCCTTCTTCAGGGAGAAGTGAAGCTTGGCGCCGGTGTCAGGGTGGGGTATTTTGAGCAGGAATTTCAATCCCTCCATCCCCATAAGACCATCTTAGACGAAGTATGGGACGAATTCCCCCGCAAAAACGAAGTGGAAATCAGGACTGTTTTAGGGCGATTTTTATTTCAAGGGGAAGACGTCTTTAAGACGATTTCATCTCTAAGCGGTGGCGAAAAAAGCCGTGTAGCCCTCTCTAAGATTATGCTATCCGATTATAATCTGCTTTTTTTGGATGAGCCGACGAATCACCTTGATATTGCCAGTAAAGAAGTGCTGGAAAATGTCCTTAGTGACTATGACGGCACTTTAATCGTGATTAGCCACGATCGTTATTTTACCGATAAGCTGGCCACGGAGACCTTAGCCTTATCGCCTCAAGGCAGTCGGCTTTTTCTTGGAAATTATACGTATTATAAAGAAAAACTTGCAGAAGAAGCAAGGCAAGAAGCACTTCTCAAAGAAGAATCAACGGAAAAACAAAAACAGCGCAAAACAAAAGAACAAAAAAAAGCAGAAAACCAAACCAAAAAACAGCTTAAAACCATAGAAGATGAAATTGCAGAACTGGAAAAGCGAAAAGACGAAATTGAAGCCCTCTTTGTGATGGATGGTTTTTATAAAGACGAAGACAACGTCAAAACCATTACAAAGGAATACGAAACCTTAAAAGAAACCCTCGCCCTAAAGTACGATGAGTGGGAGACTTTTTTATAAAATTGAAGTGCTTCTAATGAATGGAGGAAGTAACGATATGATTAAACACACAATGATTGTCATCAATCGAATGGCTATGCTTCTATTGCTGGTTTTTTCACTACTTATTTTTGCAGGAAGTATTTATGGTGTTGCTGCATTTTTTATTATAGCAATGATCCTTTTGGTTATTACTATGTCTTTAATTCGTTATGCCAATCGATGCCCTCACTGCAATA
>CAYJGI010000024.1:752-6951 GCA_964369705.1 uncultured bacterium | reverse complement strand
AAAGAAAGTGGGATACTGTACTCATTGTGGAAAGTATATTGAATTTGATGATAAGGCTCACTAACCATTAGAAGCATCATCGATACAAAGTAAAAAGGTCACTATCAAGTAATTGATAGTGACCTTTTATTTATTTATTCTCCGATTTTTAGATTGGCGTAGGCGTTTAAGTCAAGGCCATGGGTTTTGCCGTCTTGGTACCTGTGGTATCCGCTTTTTGCAATCATGGCGGCATTATCGGTGCAGTATATCAGGCTCGGGTAATAAAACGAATACCCTTCCCCTTGGGCCATTTCTTGAAGCCTTGCTCTTAAAGCCCCATTGGCTGCTACGCCTCCCGCTAAAGTCAGCGTCTTGATGCCCGTCTTCTTTGCCGCGAGGAGGAGTTTTTCACTTAAGACGGAGATAACCGCTTCTTGAAAACTGGCTGCTACGTCGGCCTTTGAGAAGGGCTCGTTTTTTTGTTTTTGTTTATGTACGTAATTAATCACCGAAGACTTTAGCCCGCTAAAACTAAAATCAAGTCCCCCATCCATCATGGCACGGGGAAAAGAAATAGCGTCACGGTCCCCTTCTTTGCTGATTTTTTCGATGTAGGGGCCGCCGGGGTATCCTAAGTCTAAGATCCTCGCCACTTTGTCAAAGGCTTCTCCCGCTGCATCATCTTGCGTCTTGCCAAGGACGGTAAAGCTTGAATAGCCATCCACTCTCACAATATGGGTATGGCCGCCGGAGACGACTAACGTCAGGTAAGGAAAAGCAAGGTCATGCTCAAAATGGTTGGCTAAGATGTGACCTTCGATGTGGTGGACACCAATAAAGGGTTTTCCCGCACCGTAGGCCATAGCCTTCACCGTAGAGAGTCCCACAAGGAGGGCGCCCACTAATCCAGGGCCATACGTCACTGCATAAAGATCGATGTCTTCTTGATTCACCTTCGCTTCTGCTAAGGCTTCTTCGATGACGGCAATGATGTTCTCGATATGGTGGCGACTGGCTACTTCCGGAACGACGCCACCGTATTTTTGGTGGATATCGATTTGGGAGGAGATGATGTTAGATAAGATGATATTGTCGTTTTTGAGGATGCTGGCGCTGGTTTCGTCACAGGAGGATTCCACTGCCAAGGTATAAAAATCTTTCATTCCCTACTCCTTATCCTTTGGTGCCGTTAATTCATACTGCTGTACATCGCTGTGCTGCATGATATAAGCATCTTCTAAGTTATCGGTATAGTATTCTTTTCGTATGCCAATGGTCTGAAATCCCCATCGACTGTATAAGTGGATGGCCCGCTCATTGGAGATTCTGACTTCCAGTGTCATATGGTGGCAACCCATTGACTTTGCGGCACTCAACATGAAGCATATGAGTCCATGGCTAATCCCCTTGCCTCTAAGGTCTGGGTGAACAGCAATATTGGTGACGTGGGCGTCTTCGTAGATACACCACATACCGCCATAACAAATAATCTCGCCATCCTTTAATCCCACGGTATACAGCGTATAGGGGTTTTTTAATTGTTCTGTAAAGTCTTTTTCTTGCCAAGGTACAAAAAAACTCCGCCGTTCAATCTCTGCCACTTTTTTGACGTCTTCTTCTGTCATGACACGATACGTTACCATCTATTTTGCATCCTTTCGTGTACCGATGAAAGGCTCTTTCAAATAATTCGGCATAAAAGTCTTACTACCCAAAGGCTCAAGGGTGCCTTCTATGTATCTGCGCTTACAAAGCTTCGCCACAGAGAGTGCCGATGGATTTTGGTAGGTCTTTGCGGGGATTTCTCCCCTCTCACCTAAGGCTTCTGCAATGGCCTCTTCATAGATATGGGTACAATCCCCCACAAAAGTCACGGTGCCTTCTGTGTTTTGTTTTAAGTCTTCTAAGAGGTCTTCCATCTTCATGCAGACATCTTCCTGTGCTCTTTTTTTTCCTTTAAATAGGGCCGTATAGACTTCTTTGCGCCTAGCATCAAGGAGGGGCACGATATAACCTTGTCGCTCTACGTTTTCTGCTAAAGCCTCTAAGCTCGATACCGCAAGAATGGGAATCCCAAGGCTAAAGGCAAGACCCTTCATCGTAGCGCCACCAATTCTTAAGCCGGTATAAGACCCAGGACCTGAGGAGAGAGCTAAGAAATCAATCTCCTTTAGAGAGAGGCGGTTGTCTCTTAAGAGGTCATCGATCATTTGAAGTAATCTCGTAGAATGATCCAGAGCGCCTTCTTCTCTCAGTTCAACCTCCATGTCTTCCATGAGGAGGGCCACCGTCTTCATCTTAGAGGAAGTATCAACGGAAAGAATATTCATAGCATTTTAACTCCTCAATGAGTTCTTCGTAGCGACTACCCACAGGCGTGAATTCAAACTCACGATTCTCCCTATTTTCGGTACCTTGGGCGATTTGAATTAAGAGGTATTCCTCGGGAAGATGATAGTCTAAGTAGTCGGCCCATTCGATCACAGTGACACCTTCTCCGTAGAGGTATTCTTCATACCCTAATGAGTCGAGCTCTTGTTCGTTTTCTAAGCGATAGAGGTCGAAGTGGTAGAGAGGGATCTTGGTATCGGTGTACTCTTTAATCAACGTAAAAGTAGGGCTTGAGACTTCGTCTTCTATGCCCATGGCCTTTGCGATAGACTGGGTAATTGTCGTCTTACCACTCCCAAGTCCTCCCGATAGAAGTACGATATCGCCGGCCTTCAGAAGGGATCCTATGGCTTCGCCCAATTGATTTGTATTGTCCAGTGATTCTGTAAAAATCGAGAACATATTTGATTCTCCTTACTTCATGGTTAGTTGGATACGCCCTTTTTGCACATCGATGGAAAGGACTTTGACTTTAACGATATCGCCTACGTGGACGACGTCCATGGGGTGTTTAATAAAGCGATTGCTCATCTGAGACAAGTGAACAAGGCCCGATTGCTTCACACCGATATCGACAAAGCAACCAAAATCAAGGACGTTAATGACGCTTCCCATGAGCTCCATCCCCGGTTGTAAGTCTTCTAATTTTACGACTTCTTTCCTGAAGATAGGCTCCGGCATCTTACTCCTTGGATCAAGAGCCGGTTTTGAGAGTTCGTCTAAGATATCGTTCAGTGTAATATCACCGACGTTGAGTTCTTGTGCAATGTTTTTGAGGTTTTTACCTTTAAGCTTATGTCTGATATCGACGATTTTTTCTTTGGTTTTGAGGGTATTTAGGGGGACGTCCACGGCTTCCAGTAGCTTTACGGCCACATCATAAGACTCAGGGTGCACCGCCGTCTGATCTAAAGGATTGTCGCCATCCATAATCCGTAAGAAACCGGCACACTGCAAGAAGGCGGCATCACCAAGGCGGGGGACTTTCTTTAGTTGTTCACGATTCTTAAACTTATGATTCTGATCTCTGTAAGCTACGATATTTTTTGCAATGGTTTTGTTAATACCTGCCACGTAGCTAAGGAGAGAGGGCGATGCCGTATTGAGGTCTACGCCTACGGCGTTGACGCAGTGCTCCACCGTATCGGTCAGTTTTGTTTCCAGGCTTTTTTGCGCCACATCATGTTGATATTGGCCGACACCGATGGCCTTGGGCTCGATTTTCACCAGTTCTGCCAGGGGATCTTGTAGGCGCTTTGCAATAGAGATGGCACCACGGAAAGTCAAGTCTAAGTCGGGATACTCTTCCCGCGCCACATCGGAAGCAGAATATACGGAAGCACCGGCTTCGTTGACGATGACGTAGGAGATGTCTTTCCCACTGTTTTTTAAATAGTCGCTGACAAACTGCTCCGTCTCTCTACTGGCAGTCCCATTGCCGATGGTGATGATGGTGATACCGTGGGCCTCTATCAGCTTGTCCATGATTTTCGTTGCACCGGTGATATCCATCTTCGGCGGTGCACAAAAAATCTTATCGTAAGCTAAGAGCTTGCCGGTATCATCGACGACGGCCATCTTGCAACCGGTACGATAGGCGGGATCCATCCCTAAAATGACGGCTCCTTTCACGGGAGGTTGCATTAAGAGGTGGTGAAGATTCTTCGAGAAAACGCCAATGGCCTGAATCTCTGCTTTTTCTGTCAGTTCGTTCCTGATTTCTCTCGATACGGCGGGGAAAATCGATTTTTTGTAAGCATCTTTTACTGCTTTTTCCATTCGATCCCTGTGGCCTTCCGGAAATTCATTTAAGTTCTTTTGTGTGAGGTACGTTATTATGTAATCATCGTTCGTCGTAATCTTGACCGTTAGGATTTTTTCTTTTTCACCGCGATTCATGGCTAAGATGCGATGGGGTGGCACCTTGTCCAGTTTTTCTTCGTAGGCGTAATACATTTCGTAGGGCGTTTTTTCCGTGGTGTCGCTGCTGCTTTCAATCTTACCGCTACGGTATACCATGCTCCGAACATTCTTACGATAGTCGGCTCGCTCTGCGATTTTTTCTGTAATGATGTCCATGGCGCCTTTTAAGGCTTCTTCGATGGTGAGGACGCCTTTTTCTTCACTGATGAAGGGCTCTGCTAAGACGCCCTCCTCTGTATCACCTTTTTGTAAAAGAAGCTGTGCCAGAGGTTCTAAGCCTTTTTCCCTTGCCTTGGTGGCCAGCGTTGTTTTCTTCGGGCGATAGGGTAAGTAATAATCTTCCACTTCTGTCAAAGTCTCCGCTGCCATAATGAGATGGTGGAGCTCGTCGGTCATCTTATCTTGCTCCGTAATCTTGCGAATGACGTCTTCCTTCTTTTCTTTTAGATTTCTGAGGCTTTGAAGACGTTCTGATAGCGTTCTAATCTCACTTTCGTCCATGCTTCCCGTCATTTCTTTACGATATCTTGCAATAAAAGGTACTGTATTGCCTTCATCTAAAAGAGCAATGGTTCTGTCAATGATTTCTTGTTTTTTGCCTATTTCCCGGGCAATTTGTAAATTAATGTCCATTGGACGCTCCTTTTCTCCTTTTTTTTATAGTTTGAGAAGACCTAAACTGACACAAATCGATTGGCTCACCGAATCCATCAGTGCCGGAGGTAGTTCTGTAATCTTTTCTTGTAGCCTTTTTTTGTCAATGGTTCTGATTTGTTCTGCCAGTATGACCGAGTCCTTGGTGAGGCCTGTCTCAAGGGCTTTTAGTTCTACGTGGGTGGGGAGTTTTGCTTTTTCGATTTTTGCTGTGATGGCGACGACTATTACCGTTGGACTATAACGATTGCCTACGTCATTTTGGACCACCAACACGGGCCGAATTCCCCCTTCCTCACTTCCTACTACAGGGCTTAAATCTGCAAAATAAATGTCACCTCGTCTGACTGCCAAATGCTCACTTCCTGCCAAATAGTTTTCTAAGGAGACAGTAGCTTCTTCTTCCACAAAGAAAAAATCCTCGGCAAGCCCCCGATTGATGGCTGCCATCTGCAAATAGCCTTTTTTCATTAAGCGATGTGCTTTTGTTCGTGAAAGAAAAGAATAGCTTTTTTGTTTGTGCCTTTCGGTCAACAAACCCGCCTCCTTTAAGACAGTAAATGCAGCAACCTAATGAGTGGTGCATGCAAAATACTTGTCTTTGAAAATTATTTCCAAGAAAATGGATTCTATACAACAAAGGTGTTTTTTTGCTTTATTTTATGGGATTACAATGCACATTCCATGTCAATGAGTTTTCCACCGGAATAATAAAACCTCGGTATCCGTTTACTCATCATACAAAGAAGTTCGTAGGGTAGGTAGGGCGTTTTATGAACCACATCTTTGAGATAAATGGCTTCTTCACCTTGTACGCCGTAGAGGACCACTTCTACGCCTTCTGTGACGCCGTCAATGTGGCTGACATCCACCATTAATTGATCCATGCATACCCGTCCCACAATGGGGCATTTTACCCCGTTAATTAAGACTTCTCCTAAGTTACTTAAGGCCCTTGGATAGCCATCGGCATAGCCGATGGGGATGGTGGCAATCCGTTCTTCTTTGGTGGTGCGGTACGTATTGCCGTAGCTTATATAGTGACCTTCTTGAAGGGTCTTCACGAAGGATACTTTTGATTTTAATGTAATGGCTTCCTGTAAGGGGAGTTCATTCTTTACATCCATAGAAGGATGTAAGCCATAGAGGGTAATCCCCGGGCGCACCATATTAAAATGGCTTTCTTCGATATCTAATAATGCACCACTATTGGCACTGTGAATATATAGGGGCGTGACGCCTTTCTCTT
>CAYJGI010000024.1:0-742 GCA_964369705.1 uncultured bacterium | reverse complement strand
TCTTCTAATCCCTTCAAAATACCGCAAAAAATCCGAAGCTGTTCTAAGGTGTAGCTTTTGTCTTTTTCATCGGCGGTACTAAAATGGGTATAAATCCCCTCAATCTCAAGATTTGGTAGCGCCTGAATGCGCTTGATCACATCAATCGGTTGATCCTCAGCGGAAAAACCAAGGCGACCCATACCGGTATCAATCTTGAGGTGGATTTTTGCTACTTTGTCCATGGCCTTTGCAATCTTAGAGAGCTTTACGGCCATCTCTTCTGTATAAAGGGTCTGGGTGATATTCTCCGTAATGAGTAGGGGAAAATTATGATCCTCCGTATAGCCAAGGACTAAGATTGGTGCCGTAATCCCACGGCTTCTTAATTCAATGGCTTCATTAAGAATGGCAACACCAAAGTAATCAACACCGATGGATTCTAAGTGGGAAGTCACATGAAAAGCGCCAAGACCATAGCCATCGGCCTTCACAATTGCCATAAGCTTTGCGTTTTTGGTTTTTTCTTTTATTACGATTTGATTATGGGTGATGGCATCTAAATCTACTTCCAGCCACGTGGGACGCTTAATACGTTCAATCATAACAAAACTCCTATTATACAGATTGCCACTCTATTTTTTCTATGGTGATTTGAAGGAGTGGTTCTTCTCCATCATACAAGATGATGGCGGTGGGAGTCATCGACATCTCGTCAATCTCAATCTCCCATGTGAAATCATTATATAACAATAGTGTTCCC
>CAYJGI010000023.1:8488-12208 GCA_964369705.1 uncultured bacterium | reverse complement strand
AACAGGCAAAGCACCGGCTCTTTTGAATCTAATTGGATCTTTTACCATACGATATAGCCATTCAAGACCTGTTTTTTGGTAGAATACAGGGGCTCTCTCTACTTCTCCCGATAAGACGTCGAGGGTTCCTCCTACGCCAATCCCCAGACCTGTAAAACCTTTTTTGCCGAGCTTTTGCAAAAAAAACTCTTGCCTTGGGGCGCCCATGGCAGAGAGTACGATATTGGCACCACTCTCTAAAATCTTGTCAATCACCCCATCGTCGCCATCTTGATTGAAGTAGCCAAGGTGGGTGCCAGCAATGAGAATACCGGGATATTGCTTCTGTGCCTGTTTCATTGCTTTATCGGCAATACCTTCCTTCGCACCTAAAAAATAAAAAATAAAATCTTGTTCTCTATTTTTCATGAGGGCAGTCACAAAATCAAAACCGGGGACACGGGTTTTGACTTTATTTTTTTTAAATTTTGTGCCGATGACAATACCGATTCCATCGGGTAAGACTAAATCGGCTTTTTGTAAGAGAGCCTCATACTTCTTATCTTTTTTTGCTTTCATGACGATCTCTGGGTTTGGCGTCACCACTAAGTGAAAGCGGCAACTTCTAATCATTTTTTTGGCTTCTTTCACTGCCTGATCTAAAGAGATGGCATGGAAAGGAATTCCTAATACTGATACTCTATCCATTGTTTGTTTCCTCGAGGAGTGCCATGACAAAGTCCATGTTTTTTTCCGATAGTTTTTGTAGTTTGTCGACGGACTCTTGTAGTTCTCTCAAGTAGTTTTTTTGATTATTATACGCCTTGGTGAAAGTATTAATCATGACCACTTGATCCAGGGATTCCACATGGCCTAAAGAGTATTGATTCACAAGGCCTAAGTAGCTCTCTACTTTGGCATCGTAGACAATTCCAAGACTTGGAATGTTCTTTTGTGAGGCGAATACTAAGGCATGAAGCCTCATACCAATCATCATATCCAGTTTTCCTACCATGTAGCGCAGTTCGTGATGATTTAAGTGGCCGGTGACGACTTCTGCCGGCATTGTCATTTTTTGTTTTATATCGAGACTGACATTGACATCACCGGGATAGTGCATGGGCAAAAAGACGACCTGCACCGGATAGTTGCTCACTAAAAAATCTAAAAAACCGGCAATCGTCTGACTAAAAGAATCATAATTCTTCCAGTTCCTCACGCTGACACCAATGACAAATTTATCTTCTTCTAAAGTAATGGCAGCATCCAGCGTTTTTTGATCCACGGCATCTAAGTTTTCTTCTTTTAGTACAAGGACAGGATCCGCCGTGAGGTGTACTTTTTGTTCTACACCCATGGCGTCAAGCTCTTTGACGGAGACTTCATCCCTTACGGTGATGAGATCCACACCCTTTAAGACCCATTTCATTAGTCTTCGGTTCAGCTTCTTTGTGACGGGGCCGATACCATTGGCGAGGATTACGATTTTTTTGTGGAATAGCTTTGCCAAGAATACGAGACTCAGGTAATATAGGATACTACGACTGCTGGTCACATCTTGAAACAAGCCACCGCCACCACTAATAAAAAGGTCCGTCTTTGAGATGGCCTTAAGCACTGCTGTAAGCTTCATTCTGGGTACGGCTGTTACTCCCGTGGTTTCTGTCGTGTAGGCGGGGTTTGCCGATAGGATTGTGATGTCTACGTCGGATTTGCGCTGTTTTAAAGAATCGATAATAGATGCAAGGATTGCTTCATCACCGGCATTCTTAAAACCATAGTATCCTGAAATTAGAATTTTTTTCATATTAAACACCGTCATTTCTTAAGAGTTTGAACCACTTCATAAAAGGGGTTCCCACAAAATAAAGCATGAGTCCTACGGCTATACCGAGGAGAATTCCAAGGACCGTCCGTGCCCCAATAATATGAAGAGGACTATGGAAGTGAAGTATGGTATTAAAGAAAGAGCTAAGACCAATGACAAGGCCAAATTCCAGCATAATCTCAATAATACGCTGGTAACGGCGATGACCGCTTAAAAGGACTAAACAAGGAATCCCAATCAAAAACTCTTTCGTCCTGGGACGAACGTAGAAAATCTCATCTAATAACCGCCTGAACTCCAGTTCTAAGGTAGAAATACGAATGACGCCATAATTACCGCTTCGATTCTGTAGGATATAGAAAGTAGCGGCAATCACTAAGATTCCCATGATGCCAATTAAGATAGGCTTCATGCTGCCCCTTATGCCTTTTTTTAGGATGTCGTCTTTGTACGTCTTATAAAGGGTATAAAGGCCGTAAATCCCATAGAAGAAAAAGGTGAGTCCATAGGCCATATTGACACCGCGAAAAGGCTGCATTCCAAGGTCATAGGCCGATCCTGTGACGATGCCTTGCATGAGAATCATGGAGACTAATAGGCTTCCCAGTACCGCACCACAGGTGGATAAGAATTTACGATAAGGTAGGGTTTTTGCCCATAGAATCGTGATCAGTGGTAGCACAGAGATAAAGCCCAAAAGCAATATATTCTTAAGGATAACACCGAGGCTCAATGCACCGCCCAGTAGGAGCAAGAAGATCATGAGCGTCAAAAAAGCGATTTTTCCTATTTTGTTGATGATTTTCTGTAGAAGGTCTTTTGGCATGGATAAAAGGAGTAATAACAGGACAAATCCAGCCATAGACAGTCCAATCACAAAACCAATCCAGAGGGGAAGCTCCCAAAGGTGGGCGTAAGTTCCTTCGTTATTGGCCTGTAGCAAGAACCCATCTTGTTCCAGTGTCAGCGTAATGCTTTCGATCTGATCCATGGTGTAGTTAAAAGGGTCTTCTTTGTCTAAGTAAGGCCTGAAGATGACGGCGCCATCTCCCCTTTCTCTGACAGCTATGGTATATTCTGCCCATACATCGTGACTGGGTCTAAGATACGTTCTGACGGCCTTGTCTTTGGCCCAGAGAGGAATCTCTGTGGTACGGCTTTCGGGAAAAAGAAGCACGGCATCTTCTAAGAATAAGCCATCTTCTTCCGTTAATACATCATCGATTAAGATGCGATTTGTGGGCAGGGTTTTTCCTTCTTGTACGAGGATTCTGCTGTGGGAGAGCTTGATGAGGATCGAATGTCCCCTGTCTTCTATGGATAGAATATCTTCCATATTATAGTACCCTGTTTCATCGATATCCATCAAAAAAGTCGTGATTCCCCGTTTTGCCGCTTCTTCGACTTTTTGCTCCGCCGTTAAGCTAGATGGCAAATCCATAAGCTCCTTGTAGCTCATGATGGTTTCTACTTCTTTATCGTGATCCATTGACTCAAAAAGCACCATGGTCGTAAGGCTCAAGATAAGACCTAAGAGCGTTAAAAGAAGGAGGCTTTTTTTAAGTTTATTCACCATGAACTTGCTTTTCTCCCGTCAGGCAATATTCGTAAAGGGCTTCCGTTTTTTTGACCATTTCTTTGGCGTCGTACTCTTTTGCCACATACCTTTCCGCTGCCTTGGCCATCTCGTCCATTTGTTCTTTATGGGTGAGGGCATATTTAATCATTTCTGCCATTTTGATAAAAGAATTGGGATCTAAGAAAAGTCCCGTCTCTTCATGGGTAATGATTTCTTTGATGCCGCCTACTTCGCTGGCAAGAACCGGTACCCCTGCAATCATGCTCTCAAGAAGACTGAGGCCAAGACCCTCTTTCGTACTGGGTAAGATGGAGAAGTCGAGGGCAGAGATGGC
>CAYJGI010000023.1:6553-8478 GCA_964369705.1 uncultured bacterium | reverse complement strand
AGGGCGCCCATGACATTATCAATAAAACCGGTCAAAAAGACGGTATCTTCTAAGCCATAAAAAGCAATGTCTTTTTCGATTTCTTGACGATGATCGCCTTCACCGATAAAGACGACTTTGAACTGAAGGTTTTCTTCTTTGAGTAATTTTATGCTTTTCAGTAGCGTTTGATGATTTTTTACCGCAGAAAGCCTAGCCACAACCCCAAGAAGCACCTCATCTTGACGAATATTCCAAATACTTCTGAAGTCGATATCCGGTTCGTGGTAGAGCTCTGTGAGATCGATTCCATTGCGAATGACTTTGATTTTTTTACGGGGAAAACCGCCGGCAATGAGGTTTTCTTTGACGGCTTCACTAATGGCAATAGCAAAAGTCGTTGAACGACTGGATAAGCGATTGCCTAAAAAATGGACGACACTTAAGGGATTGAGCCCATGGCGGGTAAAAATAATGCCCTTCGTCTTTGCCGCCGCCGCTGCTCTTCTAGCCGCAAGGCTGGCATGGGTATGGACAATATGGTATTCATTCTCTAAGATGAGCTCTTTTAAAAAATCAAACTGCACTTTAGAGTAGCTTTTTTCACCTTCCGGTAGACCGTAGAGGCGGATGCTTTCTACGTCTTTTAGGGTACGCTCCAATTCTCCACCTAGGGGAAGTGCAATGTGAATATCATAGGCTTCTTTATTGTAGTACTTAAGAAGATTCATCAGATATCTTCCACCGCCACCGATATTCGTGTCTGTTATAACGTGTAGAATTTTTTTCATTGGGTTTCTCCCTTCCAGTGGGTAGTTGTTATCATAACCAGGGCTACAACAAACCAAAAAAAGATGGCAACCCTTGGATTGTACCAAGTATAATCGACAAAACCGTGAAAATAATTGCCCACCAGCGCTGCTAAGGCAGCAGGTATAAGGTAGGATGCCAGTGATTTTTTGTCGATGAATTTCAGGCGAAGTAAAGGTACTACGAAGATATTACGACTCAGCCATAAGAAGCCTAAAGTCCCCACAATCCCAACTTCTACCAGTAATTGCAACCAAAGAATGTGGCTATGGACTGCCGGTGTATCGTTTCTCATGTAATTGGTATAGAGCACTTGACTGCTTTCCATCCCAAGACCTGTACCCCGTAACCAAAAATCATCGGCCATATCACCATAGCCTTCCCAGATGGCAAAACGGTAGCTGGTGGAACTATCATTAAGATCCACGGCACTCATAAGTCTTTGGGTATACTCCGCCGGCGCAAACATGAAAAACACGACGCAGAGGGCCAGAATCAACACAAGAAGCCTTCGATCTCTTACAAGGGCATAAAACAGCGCCGCAAGAAAAATTCCGAGCCAAGCCCCTCGGCTCATGGTCAGTAGCAAGTTAACACCCATGGCGCCTATCGATAAGAAGGATAGTAGCTTGAGTCCCATGTTTTTTGTATAAAACATGAAGCCAATGACAATAGGCATCAGCAGTACTAAATATTCTCCATAGACATTGGGATTCTCAAAAGTGGTAAATATGCGGATGGTACTCTCTCCAAAGATGTCAACATCCACCCAGCTCACATCGGCAACGGCGCCGGAAAGATACTGCATCACGCCAATACCGGAAAGTACAAAGCCAAGTAATATCGCTGTGACACAAATATAAATCAGTTCTTTTTCGCCTTTTACCATGGCGGCAAAGAGGTAGATCATAAGAAAATAGCTCATATAGATGATTAAAGACTGTAACGATGAGGCGGGGTAGTACGTAAAGATGAGGCCGCTTAAGAGGACGGCACTGATGAAAATCAAAAGAGGGATTTTATAGTGCTTTATTTTCTGTCCCAGTGAACAAGAGCTCGGAGTTAGCCATGCCACAATAGCCGTAAAATAAATAATCATGACTGTAGTCAAAGTGGGCAGTATGGCCACACCAACC
>CAYJGI010000023.1:4711-6543 GCA_964369705.1 uncultured bacterium | reverse complement strand
CAACCATGGTGGCTAAGAGGCCGTAAAAAGGCCTAATCAAAATAATAGGAACGCCAAAAAAAACGGCGTAGAGTTTTAAAATATCGCTGAAGGCCATCGTTTCTCCAAGAAGGGCAAAAACAGTACCCAAAAAGAGTCCGTAAAACGTTGCCCATTTACTGTAATGGATGGGCATCAGGAGACCAATCAGTCTTCCCGGGATACTCCCCCGAATAAGGTTTTGATGGCGATAGCATAGTAACAAAAAGAGTAGTGCGCCACCGCCTAAGGCTGTGAGCACGAGGGTTATTTGACTCCTTCCGTGAAAGACAAAACGAAGGCCAAAATAAAGCGTCACGAAAGTCGTACCGGAGAAAAGCACAATCTGTACGCTATTGGTGGCAATCCTTCTTGCACCGCTTCTCTTGAGTGCCCTTTGAAAAAGATTTGTGGCATACAGGTGAAAAGCATCGTACCTTGCTTTAATCGGCGACAATTTCTTGACAATGGCGCTGCCTTCTGTTACTTTTTCCGGCAACAAAAAGACAAGGGTTCTCACGATAAAAGATTGCCTCATAGCAATCAAAACCCTTTTGATGAGTAAATAAAGATGGCTACTCAAGTAGCTTTGGTAAAAAAAGCGCCATAAAGCTTGTACCATATTAGTCTAATACCTCAATACTCCAAATATTTCCAATGACCATCATGTGGGCCGATTGGATTGTCATTTGTTTTCCGATGCGCATTTCGTTTTTTCCTACGAGAATCGTATTGGTATTGACGGTAGCCGGGGTTTCTAGGGTGATGATCATGTCGTAATAGAGCTTACTTTCATTGACAATGGGCCCATCTTCTGTATACACTTCTTCTAAGTATGGTACAGCACGACTATCGACAATAACGCCGATGTCGGTATTGGTTTGGGTATCCTTCACAATATCACCGGGCCTTGCCACGTTGATACTGGCTTCACGGATCCGCTGTACATAAAACTCGTACTGAATCGTTTTTTGATCTAAGGTCACGCCATTGCCTTCATTGGCATCGTCAAAATTAACGGGCAATAAAAAACGGGCGGCAACCAGTAAAATCCCAAGAATGACAATGAGGTCAATGAGATTGATTTTGCCAAAGAGTTTTCCTTTTTCGTCAATGATTTTCATAAATTGTTCCTGCCTCTCTATATACCGCAACGATTCTCTGTGTCATGCTTGTTATGCTGAAGTATTGTTCCATCATTTCTCTTCCCATCAGTCCATAAGTCCTAAGGTTAGAGGGGTTTTTTAATAGGGTGATGATTTCGTCTGCTAAATGCTCCGCCGTCGTTTGGCGGCTTTCGCCTCTACCGCTGAAATTATGCTCTTTACCCATCATGAAGTTATCCGGCGTGACAGCGCCCATAAAGCCTGCTTCACCGGCAATAATCACGGCTTTGCCCGTGGCCATACTCTCTAAAGCCACACGGCCCACACCGACACTAATATCGGTTTTTTGTAGTATCTGAGGAATATCTTTGCGCTCCCCTAAAATCCATACCGCTTGATTGCCGTACTCACGCTTTAGGATGTCTGCTTTTTTCTGTATGGTAGCCATCATATCGCCGGCGCCCACAATCACAAACTCCGTATCGGAAAATGCTTTCAGTACCATGGGAGCACTATCCAGCAAGGTACCCGCATTATACCCACGGCTTCCTTCTAAGCGACTGATATACGTGACGCGCTTTCCTTTATAGGGTGCAGTCTCATCAAAGGGACTGGATTGAAAAACGCTTAAATCAATACCGTTTGGTATCACGGTGATATGATCGGGATGGTAGTGGTATGCCGATATGATTTGGTTTTTGATATCAT
>CAYJGI010000023.1:0-4701 GCA_964369705.1 uncultured bacterium | reverse complement strand
CTTACAGTAATCACACGGTCGCCCCATCTCGTGATCATCTTATAGGGGAATCCCGCTTTATATACGCCATGGCTCGTCGTCACCACAGGAATGCGGTACTTCTTCCCAAGGGAAGTACTGAGCCAAGCTGGGATCCTGGCGTGGGCGTGAATGAGGTCGATATCGTATTTTTTGATGACTTCTTTCAGTCTTTTTTTTGCCCTTTTGATACTCAGTGGTTTTTTGGTATGGAGGGGAATTTCTTCGTGACAAATCCCGGCATCCAGTAATTCGCTCACTAAAGTACCTCCGTTCGATGCAACGACGACGTCCATTCCCTGGCGCTTTAATTCTTTAGCGAGTGAGATGGCGTGGGTCTCGGCACCACCGGCGTTTAAAGACATGACGGTGAGTAAAATTTTGTTCATTTTTTTCTCCTCAATGGGCGCTCTTATCCCTGCGCCGTATTCCTTTCGTTATTGAGTTCGCAAAAAGCCTCTTACAAAAGAAGTACAATCACAGTATCGCCACAAAACATAAGGTCTCTAAAGTCTTATTATACCACAATTTGTCATTTCTTTTCAATCACTATAAAAATTGTCGTTATTTTCTTATTTTTTGGCACCAACCTATGGTTTTTCCATATAATGGGTGAGAAAAGGAGGCGCTATATGGAGACGAAAAATTGGTCCACAAAGACGACCCTAAGGCAGTTAGATGGTCCTTTAGAAGATGAGCGAAGCCATCAAAGAGACAGTATCCTACAAAAAAACGAAAGTCGATATTGTCCTCCTATGAGCCATGGTGTATCCCCGTGCCCCTCAGATACTTCCATGACTCACAATCAGTCTACCAGTCCCTTAGGACGATTTATGATTTTCTTTTTGTTCGTGATTTTATTTGGAAATGCCTAATCAAAAATCACCAAAAAAGAGATGAAAAAAATTGCAAAATCATGTAACACAAAAACCGAAAAACCATACACTATACTAAGACTTTAAGAAAGGAGGGAAATTCCCTCATGGCAAGTTATAATGAATGTGGTTGTGGCTGCAACACCTCTTGCGGTGGCAACAATTTTTTAATATTCTTCTTGTTTATCATGCTTTTTAGTTGTGGCGGTCTTGGTACCGGCTGTTGTAATAACTAGTCACATAGAATAAATTATTACCCATAAGGAGGGTTTTCTCATGAATGGATGTTTTAACGGTGGTAACAATAGTTGCTGTGGAGGCAATAACTTTATGATTTTCCTACTATTTATTATGCTCTTTAGCTGTGGTGGCAGTGGCTGCGGTTTTAACATTTTTGAAAATTAGTACACAGCCACCCCTAAAATAAAAAGAAGACCCCATCGGGGTCTTCTTATTTTTTTTGGTTTGTGTATATCATAGTGGCCATGTCTTAAGACAGGGGGCCGGTGTCTTACTTTTCTTGTCATTATTGATGGGATGCACTGTTCATGTTTTGCTTCCCGTTAAGGTAAGAAAGTGGTTGAGGGTAGTGCTGTATACTCTTTACTGATTTCGATCTCGTTATAGACTTCGATTTCTTCATCTTCTCCATCTAATAGCCCTTCTGGGAGGGCTTTGATTTGGTTTTCATTCAGTACATAGACATCTACATACTTGATTCCCCATTGTTTTACTTCTGACTCGTCGAGCATATAGACATCGATGGTGTTGCCTTTGATCATGCCACCGGTATCTTCTGCTACGCCAAATCCATAGCCTTCTACATAAAGCAGGGATCCTAGGGGAATAACATTAGGATCTACGGCAATGGTTCCTACATTGGGGTAGGTGCCGCTTTTTGTTTTTCTTGTGCCACTTTCGTTATAGGCGTAGGCTTTGACTTCCAGTTTTTGGCTGTAGTCAAGAATCTCTTCTAAGACTTCTGTGGTTGTAATACCCGATGCGCCCGATAGATCGAGGCTACTGCCTTCTCCTGTCTGTGCTTCATCATAGAGGAAGATGGTATTGTTGCCCTTCACAGGATCAAACAAAATCCGTAAATCTTCACTCTCTGCATACGTCCGAAGAGGAACGTAAGTGGTACCGTTATATACAATATTATTCGTTTCCATTTTTGCGCCATTTAAATAAATATCAATTGAATTAAGGACAGCATTAATATCAATTCCCTTAGGGATATTGCCTAAAGCTGCAAGGCCTGTGACGCCGATAATAAGAACCATCATGACGACAATTCCCATTAAAAAGCCTTTGATTGTGTGTTTATTCATTATAAACTCCTTCCGTTAAACCATGCGGTTGGAAAAATAAGACTCTATTAGTATACAATATATTTTATAATATTTCAACTTTTTTGTGCGTATCCCGTGTTTTATCCCCTTGACAAAATACCACATTGCCTTAAAATAAAGCTATGAGCCTTGCGAAAGCCACCTAAGGAGATCCCAATGGATAGAAAATTTAATTGCCAGTTTAACCTAAGTCTTTTGGTTGATTTTTATGAAATCACCATGGGAAATGGTTTTTTTAAAAATAATAAAAAAGACACCATTGCTTATTTTGATATGTTTTTCAGAGCCGTTCCCGACGGTGGCGGTCTCGCCATTATGGCAGGCCTCGAACAACTGATTGAATATTTACAAAATCTTTCTTTTAATGATGAAGATATCTCTTTCTTAAGGTCTAAGAATCTTTTTGATGAAGATTTCTTGGCATACCTCAGGGATTTTAAGTTTTCCTGCGATGTTTGGGCCGTTCCCGAAGGGACACCGGTCTTCCCCCATGAGCCTTTAATTACCATTAGAGGACCCATTATTGAAGCACAATTTATTGAGACCATGGTCCTTCTTACCATTAATCACCAAAGTCTCATTGCTACTAAGGCCAATCGCATCGTAAGAGCTGCCGAAGGGCGCCCGGTGATGGAGTTTGGCAGTCGCCGTGCCCAAGGGTATGACGGCGCCATCTATGGTGCAAGGGCCAGTTATATCGGCGGGTGTGTCGGTACTGCATGTACCATTGCAGATTTAGCTTTCGGTGCTCCTGCCATGGGCACTATGGCCCACAGCTGGGTACAACTCTTTGATACGGAGCTGGAAGCCTTCCACGCTTATGCCAAAGCTTATCCCGATAATTGTTCTCTCTTAGTGGATACGTACAATGTATTAAAAAGTGGTATGCCAAATGCCATTCGTACTTTCAAGGAAGTCGTTGTGCCCCAAGGCTACCGTCCGAAGGCCGTCCGCATTGATAGCGGTGATATTACTTATCTCAGTAAAGAAATGCGTCGTATGCTCGATGAAGCGGGTTTTAGTGATTGCAAAATCATTGCCAGCAATGCCCTCGATGAATTCATCATTAGAGACTTATTGATGCAAGGAGCTGCCATCGACTCCTTTGGCGTTGGTGAAAGACTCATTACATCTAAATCAGAGCCCGTCTTCGGCGGTGTGTACAAGCTCTCTGCCATCGAAAAAGACGGTGCAGTCATCCCTAAAGTCAAAATCAGCGAAAACGTGGAAAAAATCACCCATCCGGGCTTCAAACAAGTCTACCGCATCTTCCATAAAGAGACCCATAAAGCCATGGCCGACGTTATCACCCTCCACGAAGAAACCATCAACGAAAAAGAGCCCTACACCATCTTCCATCCTGAGTTTACATGGAAGACGAAGACTTTCCATGATTATTACGTCAAGCCTCTTCTTCAGCCCATCTTTGAAGCGGGAACCTTAGTCTATCAAAACCCTACAGCCACAGAGGTACGAGCGTTTTGCATGGATCAGCTGTCCACCTTATGGGAAGAAGTGTTGCGTTTTGAAAATCCCCATCGATATTACGTTGATTTGAGCCCAAATCTCTGGAAACTCAAAGAAGATCTCCTCTATGCCTATGCTACTCAAGATTGATAAGAGATGGTTCTCTTGAAGATTTTGTATTCATATGATATCATGATAATAGATTGATATAAGGAAGTGATCCTATGGAAAAACACACAAAAAAAATGGTAGCCCCAATTGTGATTAGCGGCTTTTTGCTTATTTATTATTTATTCTTTTTCTTTGTGATTTTTAGTATGCCCGAGCTTTCCGGCGGTCTTAAGCTTCTCTTTGGGATACTCCCCCTGGCTTTATCGGGGGTTGTCATATTCGTTCTTAACGAACGCATTCAAGAGATAAGGAGTGGAGAAGAAGATGATCTTAGTCAATACTGATTACATTAGTGGTAAAGAGTTAGAAACCTTAGGCCTCGTAAAGGGCAGTACCGTCCAGTCCAAAAACTTCGGCAAAGATATTACCCAGAGTTTTAAGACCCTTGTCGGTGGAGAACTAAAGGCATATAACGAAATGATGAACGATGCCCGTGCCCTCGCTACAAAACGTATGGTCGATGAGGCCGCCGCCTTAGGCGCCGATGGTATTGTGAATATCCGCTACGCTTCCGCCGCCGTTATGCAAGGCGCTGCTGAAGTCATGGCCTATGGCACTGCCGTTAAATTCAAATAAATACAGCAACAAAAAACAAGCAATCTTCATTGCTTGTTTTTTTATTTTTTTTTGCTGTTTTTATATATTCTGTGCCAAAGTGCATTTTTGTTGCATATGATACGCCAAGGAGTGATGATATGAATTTTATGCTACTAAAATGGCACATCTCCGATCTTTCCTGTCTACATCGGTGTATCAACCACCCTGAGATCGGTCGATATCAGCCCTATTCTTTTGGTTTTCCTTTAAGTGAGAAGTGG
>CAYJGI010000022.1:6443-12536 GCA_964369705.1 uncultured bacterium | reverse complement strand
TCAATTAAGAAGGACGGCGAAGTCCCCTCTTCGATCATAACAGTGAAAGGCGCTCCCCCCTGCATTGTCACCGTTAGTTCTGCTTTTAGGGTACTGCTTGTAAGATTTTCTTCTAGGTTTTTTTTGTGTTCTTCTGGTGTTACTTCCTTGGCACAGCCCACAAAAAGGCACAGACAAAACAACAAAAGAAGTCCCGGTTTTTTTAAAATTTTCATAAGTTCACCTCAAAAGAACTTATGTATTCCCTTGTTTTGTTATGTCTTTCAATGTATATGGTGCTTGTCTTCTTTTTATGCTATTTTTCAATGATGACCACGGCCATAGCCACGCCACCATCATGGCTGATGGAGAGGTGGGCAGTGTGACCGTTGTGATCAAAAAGCTCAGAAAGTCGCTCAGATAAAACAAAAAAAGGCTTCCCCAAAGCATCTTTCTTCACAGACACCTCAGTAATCTGCAAATCTTTTCCAAAACCTGTGCCCATGGCCTTTGCGAAGGCTTCTTTGGCGGCAAAATAGCCTGCAAGGGTATCTCTTTGGTTGCCACCTACCCTAAGCTCTTCTTCACTAAAAACACGGTGCAAAGAATGGGGGTGTTTTTCCATGAGTTTTTGTATGCGACTGACCGATGTAACATCGGTACCAATTCCTATAATCATGATTTCTCCTTACAAAAAAGGGAGAGTAAACTCTCCCCCTTTACTAGTCTTCGCTTTTCTTTCCTGTCATTTTTTCTACTTCGATGATGATAACTTCTGTAGCTCTAACACCGGCATCGGGTAGGACTGCCTTTTCACCCTTTGGCATATAGTAGTTGGTGAATAATTCAAGGAGTGGACGTCTTTCTTCTTCGGTGCAAAGCCTTGCCTTGCCCCATGCAATGACGCTCTTATATCTTACACCCCAGAGGGCGCAAGACTTGTCGCTGGGTACGATTTCGCTACAGTGGGCCACTTCAAAACAGACTTTGTTGTTTTTAGCAATATTATCAAGCTTATGACCGGCTTTGGCACAGTGGAGAATGAAGTTGTTTCCGTCCATGGCGTAGTTAATGCCGAGGACGTAAGGTGTACCATCTTCATTAAGGGTGGCTAAGTGGCCGATATTATTCTCGTTTAAGAAGGTCATGATTTCTTCTTGCGTCATTTGTTGTTGTTTTTTTCTCATTGGTTGATTTGTCATGGTGGCCTCCTATTTATCGCTTTCTTTGCCTGTAATGTGTAAAATGTCGATGACAATCACTGCTGTGCGCATCATGAAGTTGCTTGTTTTCTCATCAACGGGAGGGTTGTCGGTCTTAAGATAGAATTTTGCAAATTCTGTCAAATACTTAATCTTGTCTTCCCCTTCGATTAAATTGGCTTTACCAAATAAAATAACGCTGGAAAAAGGCGTCTGAAAGTCTTTACATGGGGTTCTGCCTTCCGTCTTAATGTAATGCTGTTCTGAAACGGTAAAAGAAACGTCGTTACATTTTCTTAATAGGTCCAGCTTATAGCCCTCCATAGCGGCATGGAGAATAATCTTCCCATCGCTATAGCAATAGTTGAGGGGAACAATGTAAGGATATCCCTCATCTCCCACCATGGCAAGGTGGCCAATGTTGTGCTCCAATAAAAACTCGATGGTACGCTCTTCGCTCATTCGCTTGTGTTTGTTTCTGACTACACGATATGACATAATAATACTCCTTTGTCTTAAAAAATATATTTTACAGTGATCTGCCCAATCACCTAAAAACCGGTTTTAGCAATCATTAATAAAGCTTTTTTAATTCTTCTTCTTTAATGGTAAAGCAGTGTTTTGCTTCGGGGAAAGTACCTTCTTCCACTTCTTTCTTATATGTCTTAAAAGCTTCTACAATAAGGGGGGTGAGATTCTGGTACTGCTTAACAAACTTTGGCGTAAAGCGATCAAAAATCCCCAGCATATCATGGTACACTAAGACCTGACCATCGCAGTGAGGGCCAGCACCAATCCCAATGGTCGGTATGGTCACCGCCTTCGTAATGAGTTCTGCCACATCTTTAGGCACCGCTTCAACCACAATGCTAAAGGCGCCTGCTTCTTCTAAAGCTTTGGCATCTTGAATGAGTTTTAACACGCCTTCTGAGGTTTTTCCTTGTACTTTGAATCCGCCCACCATGGTGGCTGTCTGAGGAGTGAGTCCAATATGGGCCATGACGGGAATTCCCATGGCAACCAGTCTTTGAATCGTGGGGGCCATTTCGATGCCGCCTTCTAATTTAACGGCATCGGCACCGCCTTCTTTAATGAGGCGACCGCCATTTCTTACAGCTTCTTCGATGCTGACTTGGTACGACATAAAAGGTAAGTCTGCAACGACGAAGGCATCTTTCGTGCCTCTCATCACCGCTTTTGTATGGTGGATCATCTCTTCCATGGTCACGGGGACGGTGGAGTCGTATCCTAAGACAGTCATGCCGAGGGAGTCTCCCACTAAGAGCATATCAAGTCCCGCCTGATCGGAAAGCAGGGCGGTGGGATAGTCGTAGGCTGTAACCATTGAGATTTTTTGCTGATTTTGTTTTTTTGCTTGTAGGGCTTGGATTGTCATCTTTGCCATATTATTCATTTCCTTTCTTCTGGACGGCTTCTATACATTTTACCATGTTGAAGAGGGTTTCGTTGGTACTCACATCTACGGCCAGTTTTCGCCCTTCTCTGACGATGGCACCATTAATAAAGTCGATTTCTGTCGGCCTTTTTCTTGTGATATCTTGTAGCATACTGGAGCGATTTTTTGCTGTATTCTGAGCAATGCGCAAAGTATAGCTCACAGGATCGTTCATGTATAAAGTAACGCCCTTCTTCTTTGCCACATTTTCCGCTTCTCTTACGGCTCTCGTTAAGATGGAAAGCGCATGGGGGTGGTTTAATATCTCGCCGTTTTTGAGTCCTAAGATGGCGGTCACCGCATTGATTCCCGCATTGACGAGGAGCTTACCCCATAGGAGGGCTTCTACATTATCGCTAATCTCCGTATGAAAACCCGCTCCACGAAGTGTATTTCGCACTGTTGTAATGATAGAAGGACGACTGGCGTCCATCATTCCAATAAAAGTATCGCCATGGCCTGCATGTCTTACGGCCGCCGGTTTTACCGTATTGGCACCCTCTGCGGTAACACCTACAATAATGCGATCTTCTGCCATGTATTCGGCAATAATATCGCCGTTTCCAAGGCCATTTTGCAAAGTAAGGAGATAGCAGTCCTGCTTAATATAGGGTGCAATGACTTCCATAACATCCCTTGTATTCATCGATTTGACACAAAGGATAATCAGATCTGCATCTTCAATAAGCTTTGGATCTGCAGACATGGGAATCTTCACCTTTAGTTCTTCCGTCGGTCCGTATATGGTAAGACCGTTTTTATTAACAAGATCTATTGTTTCTAAGTTGCGCCCAAGGACCATGACATCATTGCCGTTCTTTAGTAAGTAACTACCAAAGAGACTGCCCATGGACCCTGTCCCTATAATTCTTATCTTCATGGGTTAACCTATGACTTCTTTAATGACACGAAGCCAGTTTCCTCCAAGGATTTTTTTGATTTCTTCATCACTATAGCCTCTATATACAAGGCCTCTTGTCATATTCTTCAGTTTGGTTACATCTTCTAAGCCCTTCGGTAGTCCCTGTACCCCATCAAAATCACTGCCAAGGGCCATGGTATCGACGCCCGCCACCGTTACGATATGGTCAATGTGATCGAGGCAATGGGATAGGTCAGCCTTATGATCTGCAATAAATTGATCGCAGTAATTAAGACCTGTTACGCCACCTTTTTTTGAGAGGGCTATGAGCTGTTCGTCGTTGAGATTACGTCCCACGTTACAAATGGCTTTGGCATTACTGTGGGTGGCTACGAAGGGATTCTTTGAAATCTCCATCATATCCCAAAAGCCGGCTTCCGTTAAGTGGGATACATCAATGAGCATAGAGAGTTCTTCTGCTCTTTTGATTACATCCTGCCCAAAAGTGGTAAGACCGCCTTCTGTGCGCACTTCAAACATTCCATCGGCCAGTGCATTGCGATAATTCCACACAAGACCAAAACATCTGACGCCGAGGCGGTGGAGGATATCGAGGTTTTGAAGGTTGCCTTCTAGGATTTCGCCTCCTTCTGTGGAAATGAGTCCCATGGTTTGACCGTTTTTCTTCCCTTCCAAAATATCATCATAACACTTTACAAGGCGAAACCCTTCTGCTTTTTCGAAGTCTTTCATCATGGTGTCCCATGCCCTGAGACCTCTTTCGAAGTGGTTTTCTTTGATGGCACCATCGGCAAAGATGGCAAAAAACTGTACATCCAGTCCCCCTTTTTTCATTCGGGGAATATCAAGGTGTCCAAGGCTTGAGTCTTCGTATAAGTGCCTTTCTCCACTGACTACTGCCATAATGGTATCGGCATGTCCATCGATGATGATGGCTTCTTCGTGAAGGGCTGCCGCCCGTTCTTCTTGTGCTTTTGTTAATTTCATTTTATTGTTCTCCCATGATTTTGATCATAGATGTGATGGTATATTCTATCTCTTCCATCGTATTAAAAGGCCCAATGGAAAAACGCAACGTTCCGTAGGGCATTGTACCAATGGTATCGTGGGCTAAAGGGGCGCAGTGGAGACCGGGTCTTGTCATGATGCCGTAGTCTGTGGCCAGTATGGCGCTCAGTTCTCCGCAGTCCATTCCGTCTGCCGTAATGGAGAGTACGGCAACTTGTTGATCTTTGTCCAAAGGACCGTGGCACGTAATCCCGGGTATAGCCGCTAATCCTTCCCTTAACCTTGTTAAGAGCTTTTTTTCGTGCTGATAGAGCGTATCGATTCCCACTTCTTCTAAGTACGTGAGGCTTCCGTGAAGGCCTGCAATAGAGAGGGTATTTAAAGTGCCTGCTTCCAGCTTATCCGGTAAGAAAGAAGGCTGCATCAATAAATGGCTGTTGCTTCCCGTCCCGCCAACGGTGAGTGGTTTCATTTTTTTTGCCACTTCATCTTGTATGATGATACCGCCGATACCGGTAGGTCCAAGGAGTCCCTTGTGGCCTGTAAAGCATAATACATCAATAGAATCCTCCTCCATATGTATGGGAAGAATCCCAGCGGTCTGGGCACTGTCTAAGACAGTGATAATCCCCTTTTCTTTGGCTTCTTTAAAAAGCTGCCTAATCGGCATCACAGCCCCCGTTACGTTACTTCCGTGGGTCATGATAATGAGGGCGGTGTTTTCTTTGATATAAGGCGCTATAGGTCCAATCACAAAACCCTCTTCATTGGCTTTTATGATGGTGAGCGTAATGAGTCCCTCTTCTTCCATGGCTTTTAGCGGGCTTATGACGCTATTATGCTCCATAGAAGTCGTGATCACATGATCGCCTCGCCTTAATAGGCCTCTTAAAACCATATTCATCGAGTGGGTAATATTAGACGTGAAGATGACGTTTTCCGGTTCCTTTGCGGAGAACAAAGTCATAAGCTTCATCCGTGTGTCAAAAACAAGTCGCCCCATCTGAAGAGAAGGTCCATAGCCGCCTCGACCGGGGTTGGCCATTATAGAAGCAAAATATTCGTCAATGGCTTCTTTAACGTGGGGTGGTTTTATGGCCGATGTGGCGCCATAATCTAAGTAGATTTGTTTCATCATTCCATCTCCTTTTTGACGAAAGAAACAAAGGCTTTAAGCCTTGGTGATGTGAAGTCGGAATTGGGGTATGCCATATAATATTCTCTCATGACTGCCGTGTTTTGTAAAGAAAATTGTAATACATGATCCAATTCTTTTGCCACTAAAGAGGAGATGATGGCAACGCCCATTCCCCCTTCCACTAAAGAAATCAACAGATCAAGATCGCTGGTTTCTACTGGAATTTTCAGATCTTTATAGTCCATCTTCTCTTTAAGTAACGCCAATTGAAAAAGCGCTCCCGTGGCACTGCCTTCAGATCGCTTAATGAAGGGCATTTTGCATAAATCTTCCATGGCTATGGGAGATTCAAAAGAAAGATAAGGCTCTGTAGCCGGCGTGATTAGGGTGAGTTCATCCTTTAGCAAGGGATAAAAGTGGGTTTTTT
>CAYJGI010000022.1:0-6433 GCA_964369705.1 uncultured bacterium | reverse complement strand
ACAAAAGCAATATCATAAAATCCTTTTTCTAAAGCTTCAATGGCTTCCTGGGATGACGCCACCGTCACCAAAAAAGAGATCTCTGGATTCTGATCTCCATACCTCTTCAGTAGTCGAGGCAAAATCCCCTTGGCCGGTACGCTACTGGCAATAATCCGTATGATGCCTTTTTTATTCTCCAGCGTACCACTGATTTCTTCCATCATCTGCTCCTTTAGGGCTACCATTTGGGAAGCCTTCAATAAAAACTTCTCCCCCCAGGGCGTGAGGGTTGTTTTGCGACCGCTCCTCACAAAAAGCCTTGCCGATAATTCCTCTTCTAATTGATCAATATGATTACTGATGGTGGGTTGACTCAAAAAAAGCTTCTTTGCGGCACTACTGAAATTACCGGTCTCGATAATTGCCAAAAAAATCTCCAACTGTCTGATATGCACAATATATTCTCCCTTCCATGCTCATCGCTAAGAAAACCGCTCAAGTCCATGGCTTTTATAATCAGTGTATCATATTATTAACAAAATTCAATTTTTTTCTGTTTTTTTTATTTACATTTATAGTTTACAAGTTTCAGAAAAATGTATTGAATTTTTGTATAAAGAAGACTATGATACAGGTATGTGCCACAAAAAACCTACAATAAGGAGATGGAGAACTTGTATCTTGCTACTTTCCAATCGGTTCACAGTGCCTTAAAGTTTGAAAAAATATTAAAAGAAAAGGGCATTGAGGTAGAGATGATCCCCGTACCCCGTAAGATTAGCGCATCTTGTGGATTGTGTGGTAAATTCTGTGTATCACCTACTCAAATTCCTTTTTTATCCACACTTCCCTATGATCATCTTTATGAAATCAGTGAAGATGGTGCCTATTTAAAACTGACGGAATACAGCAAGACCATTTGACGAAATAGCCCGTTATATGCCATTCTCAAAGATGATTTTAATGCATTTTTTATCGTCATGGACAGAACAAAAATGACACAAAGATAATAAAAACAGTTGCAAAGTTTTACTCAATTCGTTTACAATAATGAAAAGGATGTGACACGATGAAAAAACTATTAATCATACTACTAGCTCTCGTTATCGTCATTGCAGGCGTTATATTCGCCATTCCATATTTTACTACCGATCCCGCCGGCCCCGTAGATCCCGATCCACCTATTGTAGATCCAGATCCAGATCCAGATAATGATAAAGACCCCGTAGAAGATGATGACCCCGATGAAAAACCATCTCAAAATCTCATTTATCTCGAAAACGACGGCACCATAGAAGCATACAGTGAAGAAGGAACCTTAGTCGAAACCTACCCCCTTAGCGTCTATGACGGTAATGTTTGGTTTGATGGTGCTACAGGCCAGTTCTATTATCTGACCAGCGATATGTATTTAAAAGTCTACGATGATAAAGAGACCACCTTATCCAGCGTGGCAAACCCCACTTTCCATGCCGATTCTAAGGGTGTTTACTTCGTGCAAGATGATGGAATCTATACCGTGCGCTCCACCAGCGGCAATATCCTTAAAGTGATGAACGGTGAGTTCATTGAAGACTTCTGGGTAGAAGATGATACCATCCTCTACGTCAATAAAAACGGTGCAAAATACGAGCTTCGCAGTCTTTCTATAGACACAGGCAAAGACAATCTCCTCGCCAGTAAAACCGGCGAAATTGAAATCCTTGCATGGACGGGCCAAAAAGTCTTTTTCTCCAGCTTCGTCGGCAATACCAAGACCTTCAACTATTATGATTTTGAAGAACAAAAATTTGCCCAAATCCTCAATGTCAAAGGGGCCTTCGATGTCTCCGAGTCTTATGTCTACTATCTATCAAGTGGTACACTTTATGCAATGAAACTCAGTGATTTTACCGATGTAGTCATCCTATTAGAAGATTTAGACGGTGATACCCTCTCCTACAGTAACGGCGACTTATTCGTCGGTGATACAAAGACAGAAACCTTCTTTAAATACGATACCATCACCAAAGAAACCGCCCCCCTATCCGATGATTTTTGGGGAACGGTGGTCAAAAGAACGGTAGACGATGCTTCTTAGAAGTTTTTTTACACAATCAAAAAGCAGTCCCTTAAGGGACTGCTTTTTTTATATTCCATCGTGTCTATTGGTATGACTATGGCCTATTAGATCTCTTTGTAGAAGACTTCGTTGGCACGCATGGTTTCATAAAGGTCTGCCTTTGAGCAGATTTCAAAGGGGGCATGCATACTGTGGACCGGCACCCCTAAATCAATCACATCCATGGCATATTCGGCTAAGATATGGGAGATGGTTCCGCCACCGCCGGCATCGACTTTACCCAGCTCTGCGAACTGGTACGATACGTCATTGTTATCGAAAATATTCTTAAGCTCCGCCACAAATTCTGCCGTTGCTTCATTGGTACCGGCCTTACCCCTTGCTCCTACATACTTACTGATAGAAGCACCTCTTCCGAAGTAAGCGCTGTTATTGGCATCGTATACACCGGGGTATTGAGGATCATAGGCCGCCGTTACATCGGTGGATAGCATTTTTGAGTTTTGTAGGGCTCTACGAAGATTTAATTCGCTATATTCACCTTTTCTATCCATGATTTCTGCCAGCATATTCTGGAAAAACCTTGACTTCATACCGGTAGCACCGATGCTGCCCACTTCTTCTTTATCCACTAAGAGGACGACATTCGTCTTGTCTGTGACTCCCGCATTAATAAGTCCCATAAAGCTGGTATAACCACAGACTCGATCATCGTGACCATAGGCAAGGACCATACTGTTATCTAAGCCATAATCTCTGGCTGGGCCTGCCGGTACAATCTGAATCTCGGCGGAAGTAAAGTCGCTTTCTTCAATGCCGTATTTTGTTTTGAGAATTTGTAGGATATTGGCTTTGACTTTTTCTTTTTCTTCGCCCTCTGTTACGGGGATAGAACCCACGTGGATGTTCATTTCGTCGCCTTTTAAGACTTCTTTGGCTGATTTTGTGTAAAGCTCTGAAGAGAGGTGAGGCAGTAAGTCGCTAATGCCGACGCATGGCTCCTTCTCATCTTCACCCCATACCACATTGATTTTTGTACCATCGTTCTTAAAGACACAACCGTGAATGGCAAGGGGTCTTGCTTGCCAGAGATAATTCTTCATTCCGCCGTAGTAGTGGGTATCAAGGTAGGCTAATCCACCGGTCTCGTAGACGGGGTATGGCTTAAGATCCAGTCTTGAAGCGTCAATATGGGCGCCTGTAATACGAAGGCCTTCTGAGATGGGACGGGTTCCAATGGTAAAGAGGAAGATATTCTTCTCACGATTGGTAACGAATAGTTTATCGCCGGCCTTAATCTCCTCGCCTTTCGCAATGACTTCTTGTAAGTCTTTGTAGCCGTTTTCTTCCGCAATTTTTTGAAAACCGCCTACGCACTCTCTCTCCGTTTTGTAATCACTCATGAATTGGCGATAACCCTCTGCAAAATCCATTACTTTTTTCAGATCTGATTCGGTATACTTACTCCAAGCTAATTTTCTCTCCATCGTTATGCTCCTTTATTTTTGATTTTTCATAAAAGCTTCTACATCGGCAACTTTTTTTGGAATGCCTGCCGATAATACTTTGCAACCATCTTCTGTGATGAGGATCGTATCTTCAATGCGGACGCCGATATTCTCTTCGGGGAAATACATGCCCGGCTCATAAGCAAATATCTGACCCGGTGCAAAAGTGCAACCCACATCGCCAACATCATGGACATCAAGTCCAATACTGTGGCAAGTACCGTGGTAATAATGGGTGGCTGCTTCTTCTCTATCTTTGCAGATGCCACGCTTCACGAATTCTTCAATGAGACCGTTTTTTGTATCTTCCATAAGCTCATCTCTACGGGTACCGGGCTTAAAGCGGGTGTCAATCATTGTTTCTTGTACGTAGAGTACGGCTTCGTATATTTCTTTTTGTCTTTCGCTATAGGTGCCGTTTGCCGGGAAGGTACGGGATACATCGGTGCAATAGCCTTCGTATTGAGCCCCTAAATCAAAGAGGATTAAGTCGCCATCTTTGATCTCACAATTCTTGTCGGAGTAGTGGAGACAGCACGTGTTTTTACCGCTTCCCGCAATGGTGGGGAATCCCGGTGTATGGACACCGGCGTAGGCGAGTTCAAAGGTAAAGTAGGCTTCTATTTGGTATTCCATGAGGCCCGGTTTTAAGTTGTTTAAAATGGCCTTTACACCTTTTTCTGTAATATTGGCCGATGTGATGTGCCTTTCGATTTCTTCCTCTGATTTCACTAGGCGCTGTGCCGCAATAATGGGATGGGCATTCACCACTTGTAAATAAGGGTATTTCACCATCATGTCCTGGCAGTAGAGGTCGCTTTTTCGCATGTAGTCCACTTTCCAGCGGGTCATGTCCATGTAGAGGTTCTTAAATGGATGACTGTATATTAAGCGAGACATCACATTATCCATCTCATCTTTGTATTTTACCACATCGACGGCGAATTTTTCTTTGGCAGTATTCAGTGTAAGCATGGTGCCGTCAAAACGCTGCTTATGCTCATCCACTCGATCAATAAAAAGGAGCGTCTCAATCTTATCTTTGGTTTTTGTCATCACAAAGATGAGACCCTCTGTCTCGATTCCCGTTAAGTAGTATAAATTCATATTGGGATGATAGTTGTATTGCTGATCCCTCGTCTTCTCCGGCGCATCTCCAGAAAACAACACAAGAAATGAGTCGATCTCCATTTGTTGTGCAAAATTTTCACGATTTCTTTGATAAAAACCATTACTAAGCATTTGATAATCCTCCTTTAAATATATTTCTTTCCTTTATTATAACAAAAGACTTCAAGAAAACAAGGTCACGAATACAAAGATTTCTTACAAAAAATCAAATATTTGTGATAATATTAAAATTATATAAAAATATCTACCACAAAAGAAGGAAATATGTTATTTTTATAGAAAGAATAATTATCATTTATTTTTATGATTTATCAATATTTGGAGGAATTTATGGAAGCCATCAAGATTGCCATTGCAGATGATAATAAGAGTTTTTGTTCTTTAATGAAAGATTTTTTTGATGCTACAGAAGATTTACAAGTAACCGCTATGCTTCACGACGGAAACGAAGTCCTGGAATATATTCAAAACCATCGGGTGGATGTATTGCTTCTTGATATCGTCATGCCAAACTTAGATGGACTGGGTGTACTGCAATATTTAAAATCCCACAAAGAAGTTGCATGTCCAAAAATCATTGCCCTCTCCGCACTATGTGATGATCGTGTTACCAAAAGGGCCGTCGACTTAGGTGCCGACTACTTTGTAGCAAAACCTATTGATATCTATATGCTGACAGAGCGTATCAGAGAACAAGTGACGAACCCCGATATCTTATCGATTCAAGATCGTCAAAGCTTCTTCAAGAAAGAGATTTCCGCGGCACCTACACAAAAAAGAACCTATTCTTCCAATCTTATTGAATTTGACAATCATCTCACCGTAGATCAATTTACACCAACTTTTGACAGCAAACAAAGTTCAAGCAGTGCCATTGATATCCAAAGAGCTGTCAGTAAGATGCTCCATGATGTAGGTGTCCCTGCCCACGTAAAAGGGTATTTATTCTTAAAAGAAGGCGTTTCTATGATTTTGTCTAATGTAGAGCTCATAGGAAGTGTGACGAAGGAGATTTATCCCGTCATCGCCGATAAGTATAATACATCGCCCACCAGAGTAGAAAGAGCCATCAGACACGCCATTGAGATTGCTTGGACCCGTGGACAACTGGAGTTTCAACATGAATTATTTGGTTTTACCATTAATATGAAAAAAGGCAAACCAACCAATAGCGAATTCTTAGCCATGCTTGCCGATAAATTAAGGCTGGATTTAGAAATCCTTGCGTAACTTACGCAATGTCTCCTCTAATCACCAAGACCCTTTTTTTGATATGTTTTGTACCACTTAAAAACGCTACGGCGTTTTTTTCTTTGTCCTTTTATATCACTATGGTATAATAAGAGCATTACAAGAAGGAGAATCACCATGTGGCATATTAAAAAACTGGAAGATCTTAACGCCTTAGAGCTCTACGACATCCTGAAGCTAAGGCAAGACATCTTTATTATAGAGCAGACTTGCATCTACCAAGATATTGATGATAAGGATAGAGACTGTATTCATTTGTTTTATGAAGAAGAGGGTGAGAGGATTGCTTATTTGCGTGTTTTACCAAAAGGTCTTTCTTATCCCGAAGCCTCTATCGGCCGTGTCGTCACGAAAGAGTCAAAGCGCAAAAAAGGCATGGGGAGACGCCTCTTATTAGAAGGGATCCGGTATATCGAAGAAGTCTTACAAGAAGATTCCATACGGATTTCTGCTCAGACGTATTTATTAGACTTTTATCAAAGCCTTGGTTTTGTTCCCG
>CAYJGI010000021.1:7776-12600 GCA_964369705.1 uncultured bacterium | reverse complement strand
AGTTCTTTGGCCAGTGGAATCTTGTCTTCTTCTAAGAGGGAGAGGCCGATTTCTTTGCCCATGGCCTTTAAGAAAGTATAGCTCATACCGCCACCGATGAGGAGGGTATCGACTTTATTGAGTAGGTTATCGATGACTAAGATTTTGTCGCTGACCTTAGCACCACCAATGATGGCAACGTAAGGGTGGGCTGGATTTTCCAAGTTATGGGCCATGATGGAGATTTCTTTCTCCATGAGGAGCCCCGCCACGGCATCTTCTACAAAACCGGTAATTCCCTCGGTGCTGGCGTGGGCTCTGTGTGCCGTACCGATGGCGTCATTGACGTAGATATCACAAAGAGAAGCCAAGGCTTTTGCAAAATCTTCGTTGTTTTTTTCTTCTTCTGCATAAAAACGCAAATTTTCAAGGAGAATGACGTCGCCGTTTTTCATATTCGATACGGCTTCTTCTACTTCTTTACCGATACAATCATTGAGTTTTTGCACTTTTTTTCCAAGGAGGGAAGAGAGTCGCTCTCCCACAGTATCCATGGTACGATAAGGACTGGGGCCATCTTTAAAACGGCCCTTGTGAGAAGCGATGATCACCTTTGCACCCTTATCTAATAAGGCATTAATGGTAGGGAGTGATTCTACGATCTTATTATCATCGGTGATGGCCGATGTTGTTTTGTCGGTAGGCACATTAAAATCCACCCGCAAAAAAACCCGTTTTCCCTGTACATTGACATCATTGATTGTTTTTTTCAAGTTCATTTCCTCCTCAAATCTACATATACAATTGATTTCGCTCCATCGATTGAGATGGGTGAAGAAGCTTCAAAATCTGCCCCGGTGGGGACAGAAGCGTAACTCCAATTGATTTTATTATCTTATAATTTGGAAAGAACTTCAAGTCCTTTTGCATAAAAGGATAAAAAGTAGAAGGAGGCTTGTTGAATTTTTTACCATTGCCATTAATAAATATTGACAAAAACAAAAACCAATTGTATAATAAAAATAATTACTATTATCAAAGAGGTGATACCATGGCAACAAGACGCTACTCCAAGCAGCGCCACTTTATCTTAGAAACCGTTCGGCACAATCGGGTTCATCCTACGGCAGATCAAGTCTATCAGCTACTGAAGAAGAATCATCCCCAACTGAGCTTAGGTACGGTATATCGCAATCTCAACCTACTCAGCGAAGAAGGTCTTATTACGGCGATTCCTTCCCGCGGGGGAGAGTGTTTTGATGGAGAGACGGCACCCCATCATCACTTGCAATGTGAGGGCTGCGGCGGCGTTTTTGACTTAATTCTTGATTACGAGGATAGTATTGAGAGTGTAGCGGCGCAAAACCCCGGTTTTACAATTACGGGAATGGAAGTTTTATTCAAGGGATTATGTAAGAACTGTGCAGAGAAGAACAAATCTTAATCACAATACCTTAAGAAGGCTTCGGCCTTCTTTTTTTGTTGCTTTTTATAGGGGATATTCCTATAATAAAGGAAGTGATTTTATTATAGTGCAGAGGATTCGCATGGAGGGACAATGGAGCAAAACAAAATCAGGGTTTTTGGACTGGAAATCGAGCGAAATTTCTTTTATTTTATTGTGGCCATGGCCCTTATGGGTGTCGGTGTTGCCGTAGAGAACAGCAGTCTTGCCAATCGCCTATACGATGACTTACATTTGACGCTGACACAAAGAACGAGCCTTGAGTTTCCCAGGGAATTACCGGGACTCATCGGCGTTGTTTTTTTGAGTTTTATGGCATCCCTCGGAGATGTGAAGAGCCTTGCTATTGCTTGCTTCATTGCTTCTATCGGTTTTTTATGCTTTGGACTCATACCGCCGGAATACATGCTCGTCGTGGTGACGATGTTTATGTTTAGTACCGGTCAACATTTAGCCCTACCCCTTAATAGTAGTGTCAGTATGAAATTTGCAAAAAATGGAAAACTCGGCAAAGTCTTAGGAGAAATCCAAAGCCTTAATACCATGGTAATTATTATCACCAGCGCCCTTTTATACTTATGTTATCAGCTTCTTAATATGCCCATATGGATGAGCTTTGTCTTAGCATCGATTGCTTACTTTATCTCGGGATGTCTCCTCCTTAAAGTGAAACTACCGAAAGAAAAAATTCAGCGCAAAAAAATGCTCCTTAGGAAAGAATATAGCTTATACTACATTCTTTCTACGGTAAACGGTGCAAGAAAACAGCTCACCTTTACTTTTGTACCGTGGCTAATTATTGATATTTTTGATAAGCCTGTAACCACCGTTACCCTTCTCTACTTTACCGTTGCCGTCATCAATGTCTTCTTCAAGCCTTATTTAGGAAGACTCATCGACCGGAGGGGAGAGCGTTTTGTCTTAATGGCGGAAGCGGCGCTACTCATTGTCGTGAGCTTAGGTTTTGCCATGAGTAAGACCCTCTTTTCTGAGAATTTTGCCTTCGGCATTGTGGTCGTCTGCTACATCTTAGATCAACTGCTCATGGCCGTCAGCATGGCAAGGGCCACCTATGCCAGCCGTATTGCCTTGACGCCGGAAGATGTATCGCCGACTTTAGCCATGGGAATGTCTTTTGATCATATGGTGGCAACGACACTGCCACTGGCTCTAGGATTCGTATGGGCGGGAAGCGATGTGGGATACGTCTATGTATTCCTCTTTGGCGTTGTGATCAGTACCGCTAATTTATTCTTAGCCACAAAAATCAAAAAACAGGATTCCTTCACTCAAGAAGTAGAATCGGTAGCATAAATATAAAAAACATCAATAAAAGGACGGGAAGTTATCCCGTCCTTTATGGTTTTAGCCCAGTCGATCGCCAACCTTCGCCCGATCATCTACGGTGACGAGGACGACCCCTCCATCACTGTAAGTGCCTAAGACGAGGCACTCTGAAAAGAAATTGGCGATTTGTTTTGGCGGAAAATTAACGACGGCTAAGATTAGCCGATCTTGTAGATCCTCCGGTGTATAAAAATCTGTGATTTGTGCACTTGATTTTTTGATGCCTAAGACATCACCAAAATCAATGGTGAGTTGGTACGCTGGTTTTTTTGCTTTTTTAAAATCTTGTACGGCGATAATCCGTCCCACCCTGATATCGATTTTTGAAAAATCATCAAAGGTAATCATAGGGAAGTCCTTTCTTTTGAATTTGGCGTATTTTTGATTCCTCCCATTTTATTTTTGTGATACAATAGGAGTATTGTTGCAATCATTATACCATAACTGAGAGATTCACATCACCTCAAAAAGGAGTTCATTATGGATAAACAAAAAATAAGACAAGCCATGGAAGGGTTTTGCCTGCTATGTCCCCGCTGCGATGGTCGCCACTGCAAAGGCCAAATCCCCGGCATGGGCGGAACGGAAACGGCGACGACTTTTTTGAATAATGTCAAAGCCTTAGAAGAAATCAGCCTTCATATGTCGGTTTTGCCCGATATGAACGGGAGCCCCTCGACGAAAGTAAACCTCTTAGGGTACGATTTGGATTTTCCCATTCTGCCGGCACCCATGAGTGGCGTCGTAGAAAACATGGCAAAAAACACCTTCACTGAGCCTGAATACGGAGATGCCGTCTTACAGGGCGCAAAGAATGCAGGGACCATTGGCACCACAGGAGACGGAGCGAAAGACTTCTTCTTCAAAAACGGTGTAGAAGCCATTGCCCGTATGGATGGCTACGGAATCCCTTTTATAAAACCTTGGGACGATAACCTCCTGAAAGAAAAAATTGATTACTTGCAGTCCCTCAAGACGAAGGTCGCGTGGATTGGCATGGATATTGATGCCATCGGTCTCAGCAATGTGACTTTTATGGGAGGATCGATACCCTTAAGAAGCAATAAGGAAGTCGAAAAAGTCATACAAAATATGCCCTATCCCATGATCATTAAAGGCATTATGACGATAGAGGATTGCGAGAAATTCATTGATATGGGTGCGAAAGCCATTGTCGTCAGTAATCACGGTGGCCGTATCTTAGATTACGGCGTAGGAACGGCAACGATGCTTCCGAGAATTGCAGAAAAAGTCGCAGGAAGAATTCCCGTACTGGTAGATGGCGGTGTAAGAAGCGGTGTAGATGTCTTTAAGATGCTGGCACTAGGTGCCGATGGCGTCCTCGTGGGTCGCCCTACCGCTTGGAGTATTATGGATGGCGGAGCGACAGGCCTGACCGAGTATCTCCTCTCCCTACAAAACAGCCTTAAAAAGACAATGAGCCTTACGGGCGCTAAGAGTATCAAGGATATTTCTTCTTCTATGCTTTACAGGGATTAGAAGGAATTCACATATTTTTCACAGAACGATGGGATAATAGACTCACTATAAAAACTAAAGGATAATAATAACGATGAAAAAAAGTATTTCAATAGCTCTTTTATTAGGCCTCATTCTCTTACTGGCTACAGGATGTACCCCTGCCACCGAAGAACTCACCTATAACTTGGATAATATCGATGAGTATATTACCCTCGGAACGTATAAAGGCTTAGAGTACGAGCCCCTCGATGTAACGGTCACCGATGCAGAAATCACCGAAGTGGTGGATCAAGTGATAACGGAAAACACAACGACAGACGTGGTGGACCGTGCCGCAAAAGAGGGCGATGTGGTCAACATGGATTACGTAGGATATATTGACGGAGAAGAATTCGAAGGCAATAAAGCAGAAGGTGCCGATGTGACCCTCGGATCCGGTTCTTTGATTGATGGCTTTGAAGATGGACTCCTTGGCGCTGTAGCGGGAGAAGAAAGAAGCCTTCACGTCACTTTCCCCGATGATTACCATAATGAGACGTACAGTGGCAAAT
>CAYJGI010000021.1:6221-7766 GCA_964369705.1 uncultured bacterium | reverse complement strand
GAAAGAACTAAACGAGTACCAAGAAAATACAAGGACTGATATTGAATCAGAAGCCAGTGCTGCAGGCTACTCTTTAGAAGTGCATCTCATGTCGAACTACGATATGACGTTAGAAGAATTCGAAGTAGCCATTGAGGATCAAGCAAAGAATTTATTAAAAAGCGACCTCTTCTTAGTGGCCATACAAAAAGCAGAGAACATCACCATCACCGATGAAGCCATCGACGCCGGTGTGACGGAATATACTTCCATCTTAGGTTTTGAATCGGAAGAAGAATTCCTCACGACTTACAGCAAAGATATCGTAAGACTCAACTTAATTTACGATGAAATCATTGCCTTATTGATGGATGAAAGTATTGAAAAAGCCGCAGAATAAAATAAAAAAAAACAGTAGACCTCTCGGTCTACTGTTTTTTTATAATTGTGTGAAACCAATTTTTTAATTAAACTTGATTGGGTTTTTCCGCTGCACCAATCCCTAAGATTTCACCAATGGAAGTTAACTGGGTAGCAGTGGAAGCTAAGTCTGTGGGGACAATAATCTTTGTGGCACGGCCATCGCCCAGTTTTTGTAATGCTTCCATACTCTTAAGGGCCAGCATGGCATCGGTACCACCGATATCTTGCAGTAACTTAAGACCTCTGGCTTCGGCTTCATAGACAAGCTCAATGGATCTGGCTTCACCTTCTGCTTTCGCAATGGCGGCGGCTTTCTCACCTTCTGCTTCTAAGATCTTAGCCTGCTTATTACCTTCTTCTCTTGTAACGACGGCTTGTTTATGGCCTTCGGCTTCAAGGAGCGTTTCACGGCGATCACGCTCTGCTTTCATTTGTTTTTCCATGGATTGCTGAATCTCACGGGGAGGAATGATATTTTTGAGTTCCACACGATGGACTTTAATGCCCCACTTATCGGTGGCTTCATCTAAGATGGCACGCATCTTGGTATTAATGAGATCACGGCTGGTTAAAGCTTCATCCAGCTCCAGTTCACCCATGATGTTACGGAGGGTGGTGGCGGTAAGATTGCCAATGGCACTTAAAGGATTAATAACGCCATAGGTATATAGCTTGGAATCACGGATGGCAAAGTATACTACAGTATCAATCTGCATCGTAACATTATCCCTTGTAATAACGGGCTGTGGCTCAAAATCAAGGACCTGCTCCTTAAGGGTGACTTTCTTTGCGATACGCTCAAAGAAGGGGATCACGAAGTTGATACCGGCACGTAGCGTACGATTATACTTACCGAGAAGCTCAATGACGAATTCGTTGGATTCGGACACAATCCGAATGGATAGAACAAGGACTACAACAATGATGACAGCAATAACTGCAAAAATCATAAAAAATACCTCCAAGTGATAAATTTATATCATTATAACATATGGCAATAAAAAAAGAAATATAAACGAAAAAATTGTCAAAAAATATTTCATTAAAAAGTATTGACAAAAACACAAGCACCACGTATGATGAAAGAAAGGTTGGTCTATTAAGACCGACCAAGCGATCGCAAAGCTATAGATTATTGTATGC
>CAYJGI010000021.1:0-6121 GCA_964369705.1 uncultured bacterium | reverse complement strand
CAAAGCTATAGATTATTGTATGCAATAAAAAGGAATCCATACAAAAAAATTGGAGGGAAATAAAAATGAAATTATTTGATGCCGAGTTTCGCTTTATGGGATTACTCTGGCGGGAGGAGCCACTTACATCCACGGAGCTATCGAAGCTCTGCGAAAAAGAGTTTGGCTGGAAGAAAGCCACAACGTATTCCATGATTAAGAAACTACAAGAAAGAAACATCATAAAAAACGAAAAAGCAGTGGTATCTTCCATTGCAAAAAGGGAAGAAGTTCAGCAGTACGAAAGTGATGCCCTACTAAAGCGTGCTTTCGATGACTCTGTTCCTGCTTTTCTCAATAGCTTTTTGAAGGGGCGAACCATTACCCAAGAGGAAGCGGAATCCCTTAAGATGATGATAGAGGAGGCCATTGAGTCATGACTTCTTTTTTCATTACATTATTCAACTTAAGTCTAAGCGGTAGCTTATTAGTGGTGGCCGTAATGGTTTTGAGACTTTTACTTAGTAAAGCGCCAAAAAAATACACAAAGCTCCTTTGGGTTTTACTCTTTGTTCGGCTCATTATGCCCATCTCCTTTGAGCTTCCTGTGAGCCTTATGCCTATCACACAGACAGTGGTTACAGAAGAGATTCTTTATTCGGAGATACCTTCGATTCATAGCGGTTTTATGCCCTTTGATGATGCCGTCAATGATTATTTTGAAGCAAATCTCACCACTCCCATAGGCGCATCTGCCAATACCATGGAGATCATCGTCTTTGTGGCGACCAATGTATGGATTACAGGAACTTTACTACTCCTTCTTTATAGTGTAGTGAAGTATGCACAGCTTAAAAAGCGCCTTCGTTATGCCGTGAGAGTGGGTGCAGAAGGTAAAACAGACATTTATACATCGGACCTCATACAGACGCCTTTTGTTCTCGGTTTTTTAAGACCAAAAATCTATTTACCCAGCACCTTAAAAGAAGATGAGATTGATCATATCATCGATCACGAAAGACAGCATATTAAGAGTTTTGACTGTATCTTAAAGCCCTTTGCTTTTATTGTGACGGCGCTCCACTGGTACAATCCTTTCGTATGGATGGCTTTTATGTTCTTCAGCAAAGACATCGAACTGGCCTGCGATGAAGCCATCATCGGCTCATATACAGAAGAAGGCAAACAACAGTATTCAAGGACCCTTCTTTCCATCGCTATGGTCAAAAGCGGTATCATATCGCCCCTTGCCTTTGGTGAGAAGATGATCGAAAGCAGAATCAAAAACGTACTTCACTACAAATCGCCTAAATTCTGGATGGGGATCGGTGCTACTTTGTTGGTGGTGGCTTTTATGTTTTTCTTCTTACCGCCGTCTAATGAAGGTACCGACGTACCGCCTGTTGGTGTAGAGGATCCCGATAATGAAGATCCGTCGGTGGGAGATGATCCCGGTGAAGAAATGACGGAAGAAGAAAAAAATGCAGAACTGAGAGTGACTTACTTTGATTTTGCAGTGGATCACCGCATTGATTTTATGCCATTCTTCGAAAAAGAAGCAAATCTATCCACTAATGCCAACGATTATCTCCTTTGGCTCTTTGAAAAAGAGAACCTTGATTCTATCACAAAAGCAGAAGCCGATGCTGAAATCAAGGCCCATTTCAATATAGAAGGCGAGATTACCCACGGCGAACCTTTTAAGCCGTACGAATTTGATGGCAATGTCTATACGCCGGTTCCCATGGGTATTAAGGGACCACCGATTGCGCTCCTTAGAGAATTATCGGTGAAAGAAGAGAGTGGCGTAGACCATTATACCGTAGCCCTCGATGTGGTTCAGTATACACCAAATGGTCAATATACAGAGCCTGAGTATGGCACTCTTCCAGGTATTCGTGAAGATATTAGAGAAGGTAATTACGAAGATTTCGTCTTTGCCGAGCGATTACAACTGACTTTCTACTACAAAGAAGACGGCGACATCGTCTTTACTTCAAAGACAGAGATTCAAGTCCCTTTCAGTGAGCGAGTTGATGAAAGCTTCGGTGTAGATCAAGAGCTCTTTGATGTCGTCAACTTCACGAGGGAATTCGGCGGACCTCTACATGGTTTTATTGATGGACCCATTGCGGTGACCCTCACCGATCACTACGATGAAGGCGTGGAAGAAATCATCGACAATTGGTATACCATCGATGACTATGGCTATATCTTACAAGAAAAAGTCATCTACAGAGGATACATGTATTACAGGTCCTTAGTGGAAGGGAATACTCGCTTGAGTGACTTCCTATCGGAGCCGGGCTCTGTCCATATTGACATTGGTGTCAATGAAGTGGGCCTTGTGACAATAGAGTCGATTCGTGCCATCGATGAATGGAGCCTTGAATACCTCATACGCCTTGAAGATGGTAGACTCCTTGACCTCACCATTGTATTGATGGAAGCCTTCGAAGGCGCCATCCCCGAGCCACTTGTCAGCGATGCCACTTTGAGAGAATAAATAAAAAAAATAAAAAAAGAAAACGATTAAAGGGAAAAACAAAAAACCGATGGACAATGACTGTCCATCGGTTTTGATTTTTATTTAAAAAACTACTTCGCAGGGACGCAGAAGATTTCTTCTTGGCGTTTTCCAAGGAGCTTAACGCCGTCCTTCGTAACGACGACCATATCTTCTTGGCCAATATAACCACGGCTACTCTTTGCATTCACATCTACGGTGAATACCATGTTTTCTAAGATGGGGAGATTGGCTCGATCGTGGTTTTCGGGGCGATATTTACCCATGCTGGCGCCGCCATCGTGGGTTTTGCGTCCCACTTGGTGACCAAAACCAAAGGGAAAATCGGGATAGCCTTGGGCCATAAAATACTCCCTTGCCTCTTGGTCCGGTAGGTACACCGGTACTCCCGGTTTCATGGCTTCCATGCCTTTATCCACGGCGCCTTTCACAGCATTAAAGAAAGTCTGAACTTCTTCTGGCGCCTCGGTCTCGCCTTCTTCTAAGATGTAATAAACACGCTGAATATCGGAGCAGTAATCATCAATCAATACACCAAAATCAACGGTAATGGCATCGCCGGGCTTTGATGTGAGGTCTGTGGGGAAGTTGTGACCCATAACGGTATCGGGGCCCAGCATGACGCCGGGGCAATGCTCTTCTTCCCAAGAAGTCTCGGCACCATAAAACTTCGTACGCTCCACAAACCACTTGTGAATGTCGATTTGAGAGAGTCCCGCACGGATGAAGCCCTTGGCATCTTCGAAGATTTGATTGGTGATGTCTACCGCTTTATTGATGGCTTTGAGCTCTTCTTCCGTCTTAAAACCACGGACCATGCCGATGATGGTTTCCGAGGGGACAACTTCTCCTGTAAAATTCGCTTCTTTTAAGTAATCCAGTGTATTGAGGTACATACCGGTACTCAGTCCATCACTGGCCACATCTCCTTTAGAGAAGTTGAGGGCGATTTTAGAAGGGTTTTCCCTTTTTACCAGCTCAATAAAAGCTTCTTTGAAGTTACCGCCATGGTACGTGATGACTTCGTCGTAAATGCCCATTTGCTCAAAGGCAGAGGCATCTAAGTGATTGGCAATGACGATGGATTTTTCGTTTTTGGTAATGGCGAGGACTGTATTACCGCCAAAGTTAATAGGGCAAAGGAAAGGAATTACAGGATCATTGTTCATAGTGGTCTCACGACCGATGGTCATCCAGATGTCGACTTCTGAATTCTTTAGCATTTCTTTTGCTTGCACGAGTTTTTGTTGTTGTAGCATAGCTTTACCTCTCTCTTTTTGATATAATCTTTCTAGAATATTATACAATGTATTTTCCCATTGTACCAGTCTTAATGACCATTTTTATGATTATGAGGGAGCCTTTATGATTACAATACCTTCTCCACTACACGCCATTACCATTGGCCATGCCATCGTACCGAAGTTGCAGCAGATTTTGGACTTACAAAAATACCATAAAATCTTTATCATCACCGATGAAGAAGTCTTATCAAGATATAGCAATGCCTTAGAAGAAGCCTTGTATGGGAAGAAAGTACGTGTCGCCATTCTCTCGCAGGGAGAGGGCGCAAAGAATATCCAAAATCTCGAAAAACTCTACGAAGAAATGATCGACTTCAACCTCCATCGAGATGACTTGATCATCACCGTAGGCGGTGGCGTCATCGGCGATGTGGGGGGATTTGCGGCTTCAACTTATATGCGGGGAATTGATTATATTCAGATTCCTACCACCCTTCTTAGCATGGTGGATAGTAGCATCGGTGGCAAAGTGGCCATCAACATCGGTGGCGCCAAAAACATGGTGGGGAGTTTTTATTTGCCGAGGGCCGTTGTGGTGGATACCGGTTTCTTACCGTCACTTCCCGAGGGAGAATACGCCTCCGGTATGGCAGAAATCATTAAAATCGCCCTCCTACAAGATGGTGACTTTGTAGAATCGCTCCTACAAGGCATGGATGAAGAAGCGATGATCGTAAAAGCCATCAAGGCAAAACTCTACTTTGCAGAGCAAGATGAAAAAGATCGAGAGAATCGTATACTCCTTAACTTTGGCCACACAGTAGGTCACGCCCTGGAAAAAATCTTCGGTGAAGAGGGCATGAGCCATGGCGAAGCCGTCAGTATCGGTATGGCCGCCGCCGTAAGGCTTGGGATTATGAAGGGCATTACGAAGGAAGAAATAGAGCAAAAACTCTACACACTACAGCTTAAATACCGCTTGCCGAGCCACGGTTTCTACGGCAATACCTTAGAGGTTGTAGAGGCCATGATGAAAGATAAAAAACATATAAAAGAAGGACTGGAGATTGTACTTCTTAAGGATCTGGGAGAAGCAACGACCATGATAGCAAAGAAAGAAATGCTCACAGACCTTGCGAGAATGGCGATTTAAAGGGGCGAGCCCAAAGAGATAATGGGCGGAAGTGTTTTTCCACTGATTTTCATTGTTTTTATACGCCTGACGTGGTACACTGATACCTGAACTATTTTTAAAGAGGTGATTTTTTGGGTAAGAAAAAAATATTAACCATTATTGGCCTGGGCTTTGCTTTTTTTATAATGAGTTGCCTTTTAGGATACTTAGCCGGTAAGCTTTATTTTAATACGCCAACGAATGTCCCCGAAGACGATGATACCGTCATAGAGGGCGATCCTTCAGGGAGTGAAGACGATCAGCAGTTAGAAAACGAAGGGGACCTTGACCCCGGTGGCGATGATAACGAAGATATAAATCCCTCTGTGGATGAGGATGAAGATATTGACTCTGATGGTGACGGCGAAGAACCGGATCCAGTGGAAGGTGACGGTGAAGAACCGGATCCCACAGAAGATGGCGATGAAGAAATTCTTTTACCCAGTGGTGCAAAAGATGCTTTAGTCGCTGCCGATTATGAGTACTTAGAAGTGGTAGTGAACGAAAACTACCATCTTCCGGAGGATTATGTGCCGGACAGTCTTGTATCGTACCCCGGCGCCAATATTCAGCTCGATCGAGATGCGGCAAGGGAACTAAAAACACTCTTAAGCGATCTTAATAATGATTTGGGCACGAGCTTCGAGCCTGTTAATGGCTACCGCTCTTACAATAAATTAGAAAGTGATTTCAATGATGCCTTAGAGGCGTTAGAAGCTTCAAATCCAGCCCTATCTACAGCAGAGCTTCTCCATGAAGTATCAAAGGACTATGAAGTCCCTGGTGCTAGTGAACGGCAATTAGGCCTTCTTTGTTACATTGGAGAAGGCGGGAATACCTCATCTTCCTTTGAAGGAAGCGATGCGTATACTTGGATAACAGAGAATGGTCATCGCTACGGTTTTGTCTTGCGCTACGATGAAAACACGCCGGATATCGCAGGCAAAAACGCCCAATCGGCACTGCGTTATGTGGGAGAAGACTTAGCAGAAAAGATCAAAGATAGCGGAAAAACGCTGGAAGCGTATTTTAACAGATCATAAGAATAGGAGAAACAATGATACAGTATATCCCCCGTGGCATATGTGCCCGTGAAATCCGTTTTGAAGTAGAAGAAGGCATCGTCAAAGATGTGCGTTTTGAGGGTGGCTGTAATGGCAACCTAAAAGGCCTATCAAAACTCGTTGAAGGACAAAG
>CAYJGI010000020.1:11606-12882 GCA_964369705.1 uncultured bacterium | reverse complement strand
TTTTACTCTGCTACAGGGGCGCTTACTGGACATACATCAGCACAAGCAGCGCAGTCGATACATGCATCGGCATCGATTACAAAAATATCACCAGCGTCAGAAATGGCACTCACAGCACATTCTCCAACACAAGCACCACAAGCGATGCAATCATCGGTAATTTTATAAGGCATATTGTTCACCTCCATATCTTTAATTTAACACATACTCAGTATAGCATACCTAAAAGTACAAGTAAATATAAAGATGCAACATCGCTTTACTTATTATCAGCGCTTATTCATGGTCACACTATGCATCAATACCGTAGGCGTCGATATCACCTTTTTTACCAATTCCATTCTTTAGTTTGTTGATCCACTCAAAACTGGCAGGATCGCTGAGTACATAGATATTGTTGGCTTCGGGATAAATGCTTTTTACTTTTTGGATGACTTCTGATCTTAAATTATCGGCATTAACACTATCGTGCTCAAGCCACACATAACAATTACTACCCATCATCATACAATTGACTTTTTCTACATTCTCTAATGAAGACACGCCGTATTCTACTTCACTTAATCGACTGGCATCTTCGTTATTAGAGTACATGGAATAGCCACTGTCATAAAGGTCATTATCCATCGTATCACCAATATTTTCAGGATCGTACAAGTTGTTTTCGATCATGTTAAAATCCATCATTTCTCCGGGGAGATCTTGATTATAATACTCTTCATCATCATAAAGGCCGGTATAGTCTGTATTATACCTTGCATCCATTCCAAAAAGCCCGCGGCTAGTCATTAATGGGTCTTGTGATTTGTAATAATCGTTACCGGTTTCGTAATTCATTGGATAGTCCATGTTCATTTCTTGTCTACCGTCAGCAATGCTTTTTGTATTGCTGTTGCCATAGAGATTATCCATATCCGATTCATAACCGTATAGATTATAGCTCATTCCTTGTCCATTGTTCGCATAATCTTCCGTAGACCTTCTGCTGTTATCGGCATAGCAGCCTGAGAAAGCAATTACCATGGCCAGTGCCAAAAATACTGCTAAAGTTTTTTTGATTTTCATATTTTTCTCCTTTTTTGTTTGTTTGTGAATTGCTTTTAGCAGGACAATTCTTATTTATTATGTGCAAAAACAAAAAAAGCTGTTTCGGAACTTATCCCCTGTGAAAAACTTGTGTAAAAGGAAAATTTTATATAACAGTCATAAAAAAAAGTTTTTTTGCTTACAGTATAGGGGAGTGATTTTTTATGAATATTATATTTTTTGGGCTTTT
>CAYJGI010000020.1:10159-11596 GCA_964369705.1 uncultured bacterium | reverse complement strand
AATAACGAAACAGAAATTACCAATATGATACTCACTTCCGCAGGGGATACGGTAACCCGTGTCATTGGCCTTGTGGGGATTATTTGTTTTTGGACGGGATTTAGTAAAATTGCAGAAAAATCAGGCCTCTTTGTCAAAATGTCAAGGGCTTTTTATCCGATTTTTAAGATCCTATTTCCCACGGTGCCGAAGGATAGCCCTGCGGTAGCGTACATCATGACCAATTTAAGTGCCAATTTATTTGGATTTGGCAGTGCGGCAACGCCTTTTGGCCTTAAGGCCATGGAAGCACTCAAAGAACTGGAACCCCATACAAAGGAAGCCACGAGAGCCATGTGTACGTTTCTTGCCATTAATACCAGCTCAGTCACCCTCATACCTACCACAGTCCTTGCCATGCGCCTCCAAGCAGGATCCATGGATCCCAGCAGCATCCTGGGAACGACCCTTTTTGCCACGATGATCTCAACGATGACGGCCATACTTCTTGATCGCTATTTTGCCTATCGAAGGAGCAAAAGGGGAGAATTCTTATGACGCTTTTAAACGAAATTGCAAAGTATTTTATGCCCATGTTAATCCTTGGTATATTAACGTATGGCGTCATTAAGAAGGTGGATATTTATAATACTTTTATTGAAGGTGCAAGAGAAGGATTTCAGCTTGTCATGGCGATTTTTCCTTATATGTTGGCGATTTCTGTTGCCGTTTCTCTTTTTACTGAAGGTGGTGGCGTGCATCTCTTAGGAGAAGTCTTATCACCGGTGTTGCGGTGGCTTCGTTTTCCTGAGGAGTTATTGCCTCTTTTATTAACGAGACCCATCAGTGGTCCTGCGGCCCTTGGGATTTTGGGAAATACCCTTGGGGTTCATGGTGCCGATAGTCTTATTGGCCAGATTGCATCTACAGCCATGGGAAGCACCGATACAACTTTATACATTGTGAGTGTCTATTACGCTTCTGTGGGGATACAAAAGGCGTCCTACTCCATCCCCGTGGGACTTACCGCAGATTTTATGGGATTTATGGGCGCTGTTTTCATTTGTAATTACGTTTTTTAACGTGGGAGGAGACGTCGTATGTTTTTTTGTATAAAAATCAAAAAGAAAAAAATCATTCTTTATGGATTGCTACTCATGATCTCTGTCTTTGCTTTCACTTATGATGGATTTAGTATGGCGGTGATTCAGGGAAGTAGTCAAAAACCCATCTACTATGTGGAAACCAATCAAAAAGAAGTTGCCATCAGCTTTGATGCCGCATGGGGTGCGGAAGAAACCATAAAAATCATGGATACAGTAGAAAGCTACGGACTAAAGACCACCTTTTTTGTCGTGAAATTCTGGGTAGAAGATTATCCTGAAGTGGCAAAAGCCATCGTAGAGCGAGGCCATGAGCTGGAAAACCACAGTGCCACCCATCCCCATTTTAACAGCC
>CAYJGI010000020.1:781-10149 GCA_964369705.1 uncultured bacterium | reverse complement strand
CGATATAAAGAAGGAACTCCGTGATACCAGTGAAGCCATCTACGAGGCTACAGGTCACGAAAACACTCTTTTCAGACCCCCTTTTGGTGAATACAACGATACTGTGATTGATATTGTTTTTCAGGAAGGGCTCATCCCTATTCAGTGGAGTAAAGATAGCTTAGACTGGAAGGATCTTTCGGCCATGGATATTGTGGATCGTGTGATGAAAGACTTAAAGGGAGGGGACATCATCCTCTTTCACAATAATGGGACCCATACGCTGGAAGCCATTGAAATACTGATTCCAAAATTGCTGGATGAAGGATACGACATCATTCCCATCGGTGATTTAATCTATCGCAATGGTTATGAGATTGACCCCATCAGTGGGGCACAGCGTAAAATCTCAGTGGATGAAGATACAGGTATTGAGGAGACCATCGCTTCCTTTCGCCCTTAATAACAAAAACCTTCTGTACCTATGGTACAGGAGGTTTTTGTTTGATAGAAGAAGGATTGGTCCTAGTAGGAACTTTTTTTGTTACGCCATCGTCTAATAAAGAAAAAAACAAGGAGAAGGACATGACATCCCAGCCAAAAAAGAAGAGCACAAGAATAAGATATACCCTTACAGCGTTATTGATACTCATGGTCATCATTCCCTTATCTTTTAGCAGAGAAGAAGGCGGCACAAAAGAGCCACTCCTAGAGCAAGGGGAGAAAAAAACTTCATTACCCACGGAACAGCATGATATCGAAGGTCACTTACAAAGGGCGAGCGATGGAGTAGACGAAGGTTATTCCGTGGATTATTATGGCCTTACACTCTCCAATGGGCTTTATCAGCTGTTTGAAGAAACCACCGACACTGAGGCGATATTTGACGTCTTAGTACAAGAAGGAATAGAAGACTCCTATCAATGGATCTACCAAGGGAAGACATTAGAGGCATGGATGAAGGAGAGAGAGAATTGTAAAGATACCCTTAAAAAACTGGAATCCCTCATCAAAATGGGAGAAGAATTAAAATACGGTGAAGCACTTTACAAAGAAGGGACCGCGAGTGGTACCAAGTGGGCACAAGAATACTATGAAGAGCAAGTTGTCTATTATGGTACTTTATTAGATACTTATATTGTAGAGGGTGAATTCTTAGCCCAAAGAGTCCATGAAGATCGGGTGAAGTACAGCGAACAAGAAGAAACTTTGCACTCTAAGCTTCAAGAAGCCCTCTCTTCATTGTATGCAGAAAATGCCTACAAAAACGAAGAGATATTGAAGGCTTTAGGCTTTACCACAGAAATTGTAGGCGAATCTTTAATCATTAAGACCACAAAAGAAGCACTGTTAACCATAGATCTTCCCAATAAAGAGCACTATTTTTTTGATACGCCCCTCAAATTTGCGTCAACCATAGTCGCTGAAGATGACAACGCATCATCATAAAGAAAAGGTCGATAGAAAAGGGTCGATAGATATTATCTATCGACCCTTTCTCGTTCTTTTATGGGATTATGCCGGGGAATAAATACCGAATTGGCGCTCTAAAGAGCCATCTTCCTTAAACTTGTATACGGTGATTGGGGCGTAGATTTGGGGCCTTAGGGTAATAAGTTCTGATCTTCCATCACCATCGATATCGGCGAGGAGGATGCGCATCTCGTTCATGCGATCGAATTCACCGTAACTAAAGACACCATAGAGGTCCACACTGCCATCTTCACCGGTTTGAAAAACGCCTACATATTGGTCAACGTGATTGGGGCTATTCTCATCAATGGTAAAGCTTTGGGAGACATCGCCTTTACCGGGGATCGATAGACCTATGGGGTGCGTATCAATAAAAGACGACGAAGCCCCCAGAATATAGCCATTGCCATCATCATCGAAGTAGACGGAGTAATCGTACATATAGGTACTACCCTCTATGGGGATTTTTTGCGTAAGGTTACTTTGGTACGTGGAGTTATTGACATTGATATAGGCTTCGTTCTTCCCATCGCCATCTTGATCAAAGATCCAAGATTCTTTATAGACGACGGGGAGATTCGGTGACAAATCAGCAACTAAATGATCAAAATAATCGGTCCATAGGGGATTTTCAGGAGTTTCGCCCAGTTGATAGATGGTGTAATCCACTTCTAAGACAAAGGGGTCAAAATCTCCCTCCACAAAAACCTCTCGCCCGGGCAGAAAGTCGGTATAGACCGGGTGGTTTGCAAGGGGCGTATTAAAGGGCGAAATATCCTCATATATTCTCTCAGAATCAAAGCCTTTCATGCCTTCCGGCATGACAAAACCTTGCTCTTCAGTGTACTCGTAATACCACTCATCGTCGTCATTCATAAGTTGCTGCTCTCCATCTACGACGATAGAGAGAGGAAAAGCCGTATCACCGTAAGGAATCCAAAAAGCACTATCTGAGAGAAGTTCGCTGTTTTCTTCGGATGGGTCCTGGGTTATGGAGTCCTTGGTGTCCGTATCTTCCACAGAGGGATCTTTGATAGGGGGTGTATTGTTTTCGCAGCCTCCTAAAAGTAGGATCAAAAGGAGCAATAAGGCAATGGTTTTTTTCATGATTCTTACCTCCTCATCATAAAGATGCATGAATAGAATAACTCCCATCAATAGTAATCCGATGGGAGTTTTTTTTATACTTCTGTTGGCACAATGGGCAGATCTAAGTCTGTAATGAGTTTTCTTGTATGTTCGCCATCTTGCACCAAGTAAGATTGATTGTCCACAAAGAGGCATGGTACACCGACTTGCCCTTTTTCACGAACCAATCGAAACGTATCGTGGTGGTCTCGAATCTTTAAAAAACTCTTTAAATAAAGCATATTTTCCGTAATATCAAAATAACTAAACTTCACATTCTCTTGTAAAAGAACCTCTTTTACAGGGTCGCAACCGGGTCAGAATGGGCTTCCGTAAAGAATCACTTTTTTCATTATGATCACCTTTTTCACTTTAGATTTACACTTATTGTACGGTATAGAAAGATCTTTGTCAAAAAAATTAAAAAAGCTATAATTTGCGCCGGAGCTCCACTACTTTCCCTAAGATTGCAATGGGAAGATCACAGATCTCTTTATTGTCATAAAACATGGGTTCGTACTTGACATTATCGGGGAGTAGCGTAATACCGATAATGGATTTGATAATTCTTTTTACCGTGGCATCGGAGCCATTGACTAAGACGACGGCCAATTCATTATTATCAACAGTAGACTGTTTTCTCACAATGATGACATCATCTTCGCTCAAGGTAGGGATCATACTGTCCCCTTTAATTTTAAGACCAAAAAACTCACCGGTACTGGCTAATTGTTCGGAAATCTCTTCAAAATCTATGATTTCTTCTATTGCTTCTATGGGCATACCCGCTTGGACCCTGCCAAGGACAGGTATTTTTTTGCTTTTTCTTTCTGTTCTGCCCCATAAGTAATCCATAGAAACACCAAAAAAATTAGCCAGTTTTTCTGCACTTTGCGTGCTTGGGACTTTACGCCCGGTCTCCCAATCGCTGATGGTAGGCTGAGATACACCGAGGATATTGGCTAATTGTTTTTGATCCAGCAGAAGATCTTCTCTGAGTTTTTTAATTCTCATAATTATCACCCACCTGTATTATAAAAAATAAATCACACAAAGTCAATAAAATATAGCTATAAGCTATTGACAAAAAGGGGAGTTTCCGTATAATATAGCTAATGGCAATATATAATACAACAAAAGGGGGATAAATGTTTGTGTATTTTTTGTATTCGGCTTATATGCCATGAAGATTGTCCCAATCATTAGTTATGTTATCAAATGGCTTATGTGGATCTACAGTGCTTTTTAAATGATTTGAAGTATGCAAATATAGGGGTGACATCATGTTATTTAAAAAAGATTTATTATATGCAATTGATTTTATTGAATTAGAAGATAAGAGAGTGGCTGACGACATTCTTAATCACGTAACTGGGCTTTTTATTAAAGAATATCCCAATTTTTTTGTTTTTAAGACGTATAGTGGATATCACGTCTGTGTTCTTAAAGTAGACCTTATTACAGGAGAAGCTACAGTACAAACCCTCCTAGCAAAAAGGCAAACCCTTCACTAATCTAAAGCATAAAGAAAGAAGGCAAAAGAAAATGAAAAAAGTATACATAGGAATCGGTCACGGAGGCAAAGACTCCGGCGCAGTCCATGAAAATTTAGTGGAAAAAGAGCTGAATCTGGTCATCGGATTACAAGTCAAAGAAGAACTCTTAAAACACGATATAGACGTTCGATTATCAAGGGAAGAAGATGTAGATGCTAATTTAGCGGCAAGGATTAAAGATGCCAAACAAATGATGCCGGACCTTGCCATTGACATCCACAATAATGCGGGCGGTGGTAAAGGGGCAGAATTTTATATAAAAACGGCACCGCCTTACGATGTGGCGAGTACCCAACTGGCAAAAGAACTGGAAAAAGCCATCAAAGAGCTGGGTCAAAATAGTCGCGGTCTTAAAGTGAAGAAAAATACGAAGGGTGTGGATTATTTTGGGTTTTTGAGAGAAATAAGCAGCCCTTCCGTCATTGTAGAGTGTGCTTTTATTGATAGCACCAACCGTACCTTCGTCGATACAGTAGACAAGCAAAGAGAGATGGGACGGGCCATTGCAAAAGCCATACTTACATATCTTAATATACCTATAGAAGAAGAAAGTACAGAAGCAATAAAGCCACTCTATACCGTACAAGTCGGCTCCTATACAGTCTATAATAATGCGAAGAAACAAGTAGAGACGCTCAAAGCAAAAGGCTTTTCTTCTTTTATTGTAAAAAAATAGATTTATTTTTGCAAATCCTTTTAGACAGGTTCTTTTTATCTTAATTACATTGTGGGCAGGATAAAAAGTATCATATGATGCACCAAATTCCCTCGCTAATAAAAAATAATTCTAAACGCCACGGACGCTATCCGACTCTATTTAGCTTTTGGTGCAATTTTAAAGAAAGGAAAGAAGTAATGATTATTCAACAAGGCAGTACTTATGAATTAGCCATTGAGCTTAGAAGCGATGATGGAATAATATCGGCATCCGATATTATTAAAGCTGAGTTTGTCTTTGGCAATATTGTAAAAAACTATCCTGAAGAAGTGACTCATGATGGCGTCAAATTCATCATGAATTTGACACAAGAAGAGACTTTTTCTTTATCTCGGGACACGCCTTACCAAGCAAGGGTGAAGTTTGCCGATGGCACGGTGAAGGGGAGCCCCATTTTGTTTACCGATCACTTAGTATCATTGTCTAAGGAGGTATTATGATGGCTGAGCATTTGTCTATACAACTAGAAAATAGAAACTTAGGTGCTAAAAGCTATGAACAATTAGAAGAAAAACCAACCATTAATCATGTGGAAATCACCGGCCACTTATCCCTTGACGAATTAGGGATTCAAGAGATCGGCGATTACGCGCTCATAGATCAAGTGCCAACCAAGATGAGTGAACTGATTAATGATGAAGATTTTGTATCCATGGGGGAGATTCCCACAAAGAACAGTCAGCTGCAAAACGACAGTGGATTTATTAAGGCCATTCCCTCGGAGTACGTTACAACCCAAAAACTGGAAACCTATGCCCAACCTAAAGGCGATTACGTTCTTATTACAGATTCCCGTCTCACCGACAGTCGTAATGCCAAAGACGTTCACCCCTGGGCAAAGGCAGAGACAAAGCCAACATACACCGCCGCGGAAGTCGGTGCACTGAGTAAAGATACGGAGGTATTTAGCGGTCTTTACAATGATTTATCGGGAAAACCTACTTTGGCTACTGTGGCTCAAAGTGGAAGCTATCATGATTTGTTAGACAAACCATCGGCTTTTGATGGGTCTTACAGTAGCTTAACCGGTACCCCAACATTATCGGAAGTTGCCGTAAGTGGTGATTATGGAGATCTACGTAATATTCCCACCAACTTTAGCGGAAGTTATGATGATTTGACAGAAAAACCCATCCTCTTTGATGGCCGTTATGGAAGTTTAACCGATAAGCCTGTGCTCTTTGATGGCGCCTATGGCAGTTTAAGTGGCGCTCCAAAGCTATCGGCGGTGGCCAATAGTGGAAGCTATACAGACCTATTCAACAAGCCCAGTATCTTTAGTGGCAATTATATAGATTTAGTGGGAGCACCCAATCTTAAGACAGTAGCAACCACAGGAGATTATAATGATCTCGTAGGCAAACCCACTCTCTTTGATGGCAGCTACGGGAGTTTGACCGGTGCTCCGCCACTTTCCGATGTTGCCGTTAGCGGAGATTATCGCGATCTCATCAATACGCCTAATTTATTCAGCGGTAACTATAACGACCTCTCAGGAAAACCAAATCTCAAAAGCGTGGCCACCACGGGAGATTACAGTGATCTCTTAGGGGTGCCGAGTTTTGCAGATGTAGCAACCACCGGGAATTATAGCGACTTATTGGGGAGGCCTACTGTTTTTAGCGGTGCTTACAATGACCTCGTGGGAAAACCAAACCTTGCTACTGTAGCCATGAGCGGAAGTTATGGTGATTTAATCGATAGGCCTACATTATCCAGCGGTGCATTCGCCACCGTGGCCACTGCAGGCAATGCAGCTTCCACTGAGATTGTTTTAGGTAGCGATACGAGGCTCATCGATGGAAGAGCTCCCTTAGCCCATGAGCATGGATATGACGACATTAATGGTCTTGGAACGGTGGTAACTAAGAATATACCGGAAGAAGGAAATGCGACCTACTCTGAAGTAGTCTTAGGGAGTGACACCAGATTGACCGATACCAGAGTTCCGAAGGATCATCATCATTCCATCGACGATCTCACCGATTACCCTGAGATCTTTCCACCGATGAATCACAGAATCAGTCATAGCCACTTAGGCATTGACAGCCTTTTCAAAATACAAAATGGTGTCGACTTTACCACAACGACACTCATGAGTGGACAATGGGGTGGCGTATACTAATGAACAGGATGAAAGTAAATGATCAAAACGTCTTACGATCTGTTCATAGAATTGCATCACATGACGAAGGCATCGTAAAGGTCGTAAATAAATTTCAAGTGAATGATCAAGGTGTTATTCGCTCCTTTGCGGGAGATACCATTCCTTTGATTGACTTGCCCCTTGGAACTTTAGTGCAAGATGTAGGAACTCAAATCTACGACGAACCCATTGTATGGCGGGTGATTGCCCATAACCATAGTGGCTATCCAGCGGATAGTATCACACTCCTCAGCGAATATGGCGTAAGAAAAGGTTTTACAGACGGTAGTGAGCCGGAGAATCCCAACGCCGGAATTGCCGATAAAGGCAACTCCAGATATATTCACTCCAACTTACTACAATGGCTAAACAGCAGTGGACTGGCCAATACTTGGTATGAGCCGCAGCACCCTTATGACGCACCGCCCTCTAATCAAAATACCAATGTGGTGGATGTGGGAGCGGGGTACGATGATTCTCCCGGTTTTCTTGCCCACTGCTCTTTAGATTTTGCCAATAGTTTATTGACTACCACTTTAGACGTCGTGGGTGTGAAGACGAGCGATGGCGTATATACCATGGATACATTTAATAGCAAAGTATTTGACTTGTCGGTTACGGAAGTTGTGGGGACACAGTTTTATTCATTACCGGCAGAAGGGGTGGCCATAGAATACCTATTGGATCACCCGGAAGTCATGAATCTCGTCTGCCATGAACGATTTATAGATCGTTTCTTAACTTCCACCGACAATGTGCAGTGGCTTCTAAGATCACCGGAGCCCTCCGTACATCCCTACTTTACCTTCTATGTATCCACGTCAGGTATCGTTGCTGAATACAGTAGGAATGTAACAGAAAACTGTGTAAGAATGATGATTAGACCGGCTTGTAATATCGGCAATCATTGCCGTGTCCTCAAAGAACCAAACGAAAAAGGTGTATATACTATTTCATATTAAGGAGTAACCCTATGCAAATTATATTGAATGACCAAACGACGCTAAGTGCTGTCAGTGTGGAAGGCCAAAAAAGCTTTTATCAAAACGCCAACAGAGATAGCCTGACTTTTATTTTTGATATAAAAAACAGTGATTTTAATACGCTTTATAATCTTTTTCAAGATGAAAACAAAACAAAAAAAATTACGATCACAACTGATGATACGGTGAGTTGCTATGAGGATTATACGCTAAGAACGCAAATCATGGTAAAGCCAAGACTCACACAAAAAGAAACACCAAGCAGCCCCGCCGTAACAGAGGAGAGCATCTATATTACCATGGCACAAAAAACGTATCTTGAAAAACAATTAGAAAAACTGACAATGTAGTAAATAATAAAACCATCATCGTATCATTTATGGTTGATTTTAAGAGAACTTCCCTGTGACAAGTCGCAGGGAAGTTCTCTTTGTTTTACATCGATTAGTGAAGGGAGAAGAGTGTTTTTTTATTAAAAAAAATATGGTATAATAAATCCAGTTAAAGAAGACAGGGAAGATTAAAACCCTTACTTTTATTAAAACCTTTGTGGTATTAGAAGGCGAAGGAGGTTTTTTGTCAATGCCATACGTACTTGCTTTAGATCAAGGCACAACCAGTTGCCGTGCCATCCTTTTTGATCATCAAGGAAAAACCGTAGAAATGGCACAAAAAGAAATCATACAATACTACCCTAAGCCGGGGTGGGTGGAGCAAGATGGCAGAGATATCTGGTCTGTCCAGATGGGTGTTGCCATGGAAGTGCTTCTTAAGGCCGGTCTGACTTACGAAGACATTGTGGCCATCGGCATTACAAATCAACGGGAGACGACACTCCTATGGGATAAAATCACGGGAGAGCCATTATCACCGGCCATTGTATGGCAGTGTAGGCGCACGGCCCATTATTGTGATGAATTAAAGGCAAAGGGGCTTGAACCGCTTTTTAAAGAAAAAACGGGACTTCCTTTAGATGGTTATTTCAGTGGATCCAAGATTCGCTGGATTTTAGATCATGAGCCAAAAGCAAAAAAAGCCTTAGAAGAAGGGCGACTTCTTTTTGGCACTATGGACACGTGGCTTCTTTATCAACTCACGGGAGGCAAAGTCCATGCCACTGATTATACCAATGCCAGTCGAACGCTACTTTTTAATATTCATACGCTATCATGGGATGAAGAATTGTGTGATATTTTGGGGATACCTTTGTCGATTCTACCGGAAGTGCTCCCCAGTGGCCATGTGTTTGGTCAGACGGAACGCCATCTCTTTGGCGGTGAAATCCCCATTGCATCTTTAATCGGCGATCAACAGAGTGCATTATTTGGTCAGCGCTGTTTTGATAAGGGCATGGCAAAAAGTACGTATGGTACGGGAAGTTTTTT
>CAYJGI010000020.1:0-771 GCA_964369705.1 uncultured bacterium | reverse complement strand
GAGAGGATCGAATTATGAGCGATCAAGGGCTGATCACCACCGTTGCGTGGGGACTTAATGGCAAAGTCTGTTATGCCCTTGAAGGATCGATTTTTGTTGCGGGAGCAGCGATACAATGGCTGAGGGATGAAATGCACTTAATCGAAAAATCCTCAGACAGTGAATCCATGGCCAAAGAAGTAGATGATACCGGTGGCGTATACGTTGTACCGGCCTTTGTAGGCCTCGGAACACCCTATTGGGACCCCCATGCCAGGGGAGTGATCGTTGGCATGACGAGGGGAACGGGGCGAAGCCATATTGTAAGAGCCACTTTAGAATCCATTGCATATCAAGTTACCGATGTATTAAAAGTCATGGAGGAAGAATCAAAGACGAAACTCAAAACCCTTAAAGTCGATGGTGGCGCCAGTCAGAATGATTTTTTGATGCAGTTTCAAGCGGATATGATAGAGACACAAGTCGTCAGACCCGGTGATATTGAGGCCACTTGTATGGGAGCAGCCCTCATGGCCGGCATAACGGTGGGTTTTTATGAAGAACAAAACCTCCCCATGGACGACGACGTCGATACTTACTTTGCACCAAAAATGGCAAAGGAAGAAGTGAAGGCAAAACAAAAAGGGTGGCAAAAAGCGCTTCAACGCTCTTTTATGTGGGAAGAAGAACTTTAAAAAAAAGAAAGGGAAAAAAAGAATGAATCCAATTGCATTTACCATCGGTCCTATTAGCGTCAGATGGTACGGGATCCTTTTGACGGGAGCCCTTTGT
>CAYJGI010000019.1:7116-13152 GCA_964369705.1 uncultured bacterium | reverse complement strand
TGCCAATAAGCTGAAAAAACAGTTTTTCAGCCATGCTTGCCTTTTCTTCGGGCCCTGTGATATAGATCTCCCCATTGCGCTGGGTGATAGCCACACCAAAATAGCTTTCGATGATCTTGCGGTTTTGATCCAGCTCACCAAAAATACGGGCGCATTTTTCCATATCTTCAATCACAACGGTGATTGTGGTCATTGCAGGTGTCATCTCTAATTCTTTCATTACAGAACCTTCTTTCTTAAGCAAATTAAGGCGTTTTTTCCGCCTCATTCCCTTGGTGTAAGTAGTACCACTTCAGATCCTCAGTGTGCGGTCTCAGTGTCCCCACGGGAATAGAATATGTTGCATTGATTCGATACGCTATAGTATCTGTCTTTGGGACTTCTTCTATAACTTCTATTTTTTTTAGTTGACTGTTTTCCGGTAGTTGTTCTTGCACCGCTACTTGTATGACTTCTTCAAAGCTCTCATTAAGCTGCTTTGGCTCTAAGGCTTTATGGGTTTCTTGTGTAATACTCAAAAACTTAAAAAAAGAAGGCATCATAAAGGTCTTTACCGTAATATCTGCATTTTCGTAGGGTGCCTCCGGCTGAAGGATCCCCCAGTCGGCTAAGGAGATGCGAAAGAGCGTCGACTCTTCTCCCGTTTCTACCATCGTATAATCTTTGGTACTCACGGTGATATCCACAGTCTCTGTGACCGTCATCGATGCCATGACTTTGGCACGAACGAGGGATGATACCGATCCATCATAAAAACTCTGAATATACCCATAGGCTAAGACATCGCCGGCCTTCACGGTATCGCCTTCCTTGACATCGCTTTCGCCCCTAAGGATCGTAATATCTTCAATCACACCATCAAAATCAGCAATAATATCACCGGTCATCGTGGGATCTTCAATCTCCGGCGGGACTTTAGCGAGGGCCACTTGTACATGGACTCTCGTGCCTTCAATATCAAATCCAACAAAGATGTAATCATCGTGATTCTTAAGAAGGGCATTGCGAAGAGGAAGGGTTTCTATTTTTGACCTTGGTTCCATAGGCGCCAAGCCATACTGAGCCATTGTTTCTAAGACGGCTTCTTCATCTTCCTTTGGAACCCCTTCAATCTCTATGACCCATATAAGACCGCTACTCCATATTAAGAATGCCAGAAAAAAAGCCAGTCCAATCAAATGAAAACGATGGGTGTTGAGGGTGTGTAACAATGTCTCAAAATCCCATTTTTGTTTTATTTGTATTTCGTATCCTTTTTTGGTAAGGATTTCTTCGACGGAGGTGCGATCTTGCGCTCTACAAGTCAGCCTCAAAGTTGTTCCGTGGACGGCTTTGATGTCTATGAGCGAAATCCCCCGCAGTGTAAGGCTTTGAAGTATTTTCCACGGACTATCCCCAATTATATCTATTGTAGCATATCCCTTCAAAAAAAGCCATAATTTACTATGATTCACCGTGCTTTTCACTCCCTTTATAAGATCTTTTGCAGTAAGTAATAGCGGTGGGAGTTCCCCATAGAATCATATGATCTCTATCCATCTCTTTGATCACAAAACCCTCGCCGGCAATTACAACGATGGCGTCTTTAATACCAATCTCCAAAAGGGTGTCACTAAAGGTTAAAATCTCTCCAATGTTTTCAATCTCTACGGTATAGGGAAATACCGTCGTCACTTTAGGCAGATTCATAGCCACTTCCGGTGGTAGATCACTCATTGTCACTGCTTTTTTTTGGATTTTATGAAAAGTGGTTTTTTCTTTGTTTTTAATATGATCCATATCAATGCACCTCCCGCTATCTCCTACTACCCTATGCCCCGGCGCAAGGTTTTATCCCAAATAAAAAAGAGCCTATATGTAGGCTCTTTTTGAGTGATTTGAGATCCTGATTTGGATTCATAGTGGGTACGGCAATCGTACACCATCGGTTAAAGTATTAACCTTGTATTTCTTTTAAGGATGCCACGACCATTTCTTGTACCATGCGGCCATCGGCTTTGCCTCTTGTTAGGGGAGCGATTTTACCCATCACTTTACCCATATCCTTCGGCGATGAGGCACCTACTTCGGAAATCACTGCCGTAATCATTGCTTGCAGTTCTTCCGGTGCCAATTGTTTTGGTAGATAATCCATCAAAATAGCGATTTCTTTTTCGTTGGCGCTAGCAAGGTCTTCTCTGCCACCTTTTGTAAATTCTAAGATCGCATCTCGCCGTTGCTTCACTTCTTTTGCCAGTACATCAGCTGTTTCTGCTTCTGTCAGCTCAGCCCTTGTATCCACTTCAATTCTTTGAATGGAGGCTCTTACCATACGAATTACAGATAGTCGCTCTTTATCTTTATTTCGCATTGCGATTTTCATATCTTCCATGAGTTTGTCTTTTAGAGTCATTTTAATTCCTCTTTTAGATTTTATTACTTAAACTTCTTCTTTTTACGGGCGGCCTCCGCTTTTTTCTTACGCTTTACACTAGGTTTTTCGTAATGTTCACGCTTTCTCATTTCTTGCATAACGCCTGCGCGGATACATTTTTTCTTAAAGCGGCGGAGAGCACTGTCTAAAGATTCATTTTCACCAACACGAATTTCTGCCATCGAACTATCCCTCCCTCCGAAACTTGCACTTATTGCATAAAAATCATAAAATCTGCTCCAAAGAGCTTTTCAAAATTTATACTAATATATCATATCATATTCGCTATGGTTTGTCATTGTTTTTTTAATTTTTTTTTACAAAATCATCCACAGGGGTGAAATCACTGTAAAACTTAGCAAAAAGAGCCACTAAGGAGCTCGCCTCCTAAGAGATGAAAATGTAAATGACCGACGGTCTGGCCACCGTTTTCGCCAATATTGGTGACGACACGGTACCCTTCTTGCTGTAATCCCGCCTCTATCGCCACTTGGCGAATCACCCTCAGAAGATGACCCATTAAGAGGGGATCATCACACTGGGCTAAGGAATCGTAATGAGCCTTTGGGATGACAATCAAATGCACTTTTGCCATGGGATTGATGTCTTTAAAAACCATCACCCTTTCGTCTTCATATACTTTTGTACTTGGGATATTTCCCTTCACAATCTCACAAAAAACGCACATATTCTATTCTCCTCCAAGGGATACTGCGATAAATCCATCCTGCGTAAGGGTTTGAAGATTCACCGCTACCTCTTTGTTTTCTAAGTTTTCTTTGCTCTGAAACACGACTCTTATATAGTGGCGGGTGTAGCCTTCGCTCTGGTATGCTTCGCCCACTGGGACACTTTTTTCTACTAATACTGTGGCTTCTTCATGAAGATATTCCTCCAGCACTTTTCGTCCCATCACATCGCTTAAAGCCGTGAGAAGCTTACTTCTTCTTGCTTTTTCTTCCCTTGTAACTTGATGATCCATCGTGGCCGCTAAAGTCCCATCTCGCTTACTGAAGGGAAAAACGTGTACCTTCATAAAACCCATGGACTGAATAAACGCCATACTTTTCTCAAAATCTCCTTCTCCTTCTCCCGGAAAACCGACAATCACGTCGGTAGTGATCGTAACACCGGGTAGGGTTTGGCGAAGAAGATTTATTTTTTGTTTATAATAGGCCGTATCGTACCTGCGATTCATGGCCTGTAGCACTTCATCACTACCACTTTGCAACGGAATATGAAAATGGGGACAGAGCTTATGCCAGTGGGGCATTTTTTGGATCATTTCTTCGGTGATTTCATTGGCTTCGATACTGCTTAAGCGAATCCTTTGAATCCCCTGGATTTCGTGGATTTTGTCGATGACATCGGTCAGGCCGATTGTATCTTTTTGGTCGCTTCCATATTGACCTAAATGAATCCCCGTCAATACAATCTCTACATAACCACGCTCAGCCAGCGTCTTAACTTCAAGAAGGATTTGATCCAACGCCCTGCTTCTCACAGGCCCCCGAACAAAGGGAATCACACAGTAGCTGCAGAACTGATTACATCCATCTTGAATCTTAACGAAGGCTCTTGTATGATCGCCTCCACCTCTTACAGACATCTCGTCGAAGGTATGATAATTCAAAATCTCTTCGGTAAAGTATTTTTGACCCACTGAGTCCAGCAGATTTTCCCGTTCTTTCTCCAAAGCTTTAATGGCTTCTATGGCGTTTTGTTTTTTGATATTACCGAAGATGAGATCAGCTTCCGGGAGTTTTTCATTAAGGCTTTTACCCTCTAATTGGCTATAGCATCCCATGAGAACACCGATGGCCTTTGGATTATTCTTCTTGTGATGGCGAAAGGCTCTGCGGCTTTTTGCCGCCGCTTCATTGGTAACGGCGCAAGTATTGACGATAATAATGTCCGCTCCTTCTTCTGCGACGAGGGCTGTATAACCTGCTTCTTCCAGAAGACTTGCAATCTGTGCCGATTCTACTTGATTGACTTTGCACCCTAAGGTAATGATTTTGTATGTTTTCATAACAGTCCTACTTTAATCTCTATGATTCAAAATGGTAAAGAATTTGGGCCAGGCCATAAAGGCCCGCCGTCTCCGCTCTTAAAATCGTCTTCCCTAAGGTGACAATCTCAGCGCCTTCTGCCTTGGCAAGGCGGATTTCGTCCTCTGTAAAACCACCTTCCGGCCCTATGAAGAGATGAATCTCGGTGGAATGATCTGCCTTTTGTAACACCGATTTCAATGTGGTTTTATGCTCATCTTCGTAGGCAATAAGTCGCAGACCTTCGGCTTCTTGAAGGCTTTGTAAGAACCCCGTCGTCTCTGCCACATGGGGAAGCCTTGGACTTCCCGATTGTTTCATGCTTTCTGCTGCAATCTTAAGAAGTCTTTCATGTTTTTTTGCTTTTTTATCTATTTTTTCTTTGACGATGGAACGAGCCGTCGTCATGGGGTAAAAACCACTTGCCCCGACCTCTGTAATACGCTTCAGAAAGCTCTCCATTTGATCTCCCTTTAATAGGCTTTGGTGGAGATAGAGGGGCCTTTTTGTTACTACCGTCACCGCCTTCTTCCAGCCGTCTATAGCGATAGTATCTTCGCCTACTACAGCTAAGAAGGAAGCCGTCCCCCACCCTTCACCATCATAAAGACCAATCATTTCGCCTGCTTCAACTCTTAGGACATGGCGGAGGTGGTGCATCTCTTCTTTAGATAAAATTGCCGTATTCTCTATAATGGATTGTACGAAAAAACGATTCACTTCGTATCCCCTTTGCTATGCTTTCGTTTTTTGTAGGGTGAGTTGCACCCAGTCTTTTTTTCTTCTCTCGCCCACGAGGGTCATGCCCTTCGTGACAAAGGTAGAAGCGACCCTATGGGCGCTCTCCATCGTAATTCCGCTTAATAAAAGAAGTCCACCTTCTTTAACACTGTGGTATAAAATATCATCCATACTCAAAATCACAGGAGCCACGATATTGGCCAGTACCACATCGTAAGGCTCTTGTAAGATGGTGGATTTCAGCGCTTCATCTTCTGCCACATTGCCGAGGTATGCTTTGATTTTGTCTTCTGTAATGCCATTTAAGGCGAGGTTTTCCCTGGCAATGCGTACGGCGTTTTCTTCAATATCCACGGCGGTTACATGGCTTGCGCCAAGGAGCATGGCGGCAATGGACAAAATCCCGCTTCCTGCGCCCATATCAAGGACACGGGGGGCACCGGTCATATAAACTTCCATGCTTTCCATCATGAGCTGGGTCGTATCATGCTGTCCCGTGCCAAAACTTGCACCGGGATCAATCTCAATGACTTTAAGATTTTCCATCTCCTTCGGCAAGGCTTCCCAGCTGGGCTTAATGACGAAGGAATTGCCGATGGTAAGGGGCTTAAAGTAGGCTTTCCAATTGTTGGCCCAATCTTCTTCATGAATGGATGTGAGTTGTAATTCTAAAGAGCCTAAGATCCCTTCTTGATCTCCGTCTTTGAGTTCTTTTAGGGTTTCTTTCATGCGGGTTAAGATCTCTTTTCCCTGATCATTATTGGCTAAATACACGGTGAGGCTGACGGGGGCTTCTCTTTTTTTTAGAAGATCGTCCTCCACAAAATCCCA
>CAYJGI010000019.1:0-7106 GCA_964369705.1 uncultured bacterium | reverse complement strand
TGCAAAAAAGCTTCAAAATCCCTAGGATCTTCCACTTCAAAACCGGTAATAGGCTCATCAATAAAGGCGCCCATAAGAATCTCAGTACCCGGTGTAGTTGTTATGATTTTTACGGTCATAAATTCCATCTGTATTCTCCTCAAAACAAAGGTCGTATCCCTTATGCAAGGGATTTAATTCACCTTGCTATCTTTAACATTGTATCACAAAAACAAAAAAAAGAAAGCCCCATAGCTTTCACTGGCTATGGAGCTTTTACTATCCTTTAATCTTACTCCAGAATGATTTCTTCTGGGGTTTAATGGTTTCGCCTAAGGCTTCACTATAATGGAATAGTTTTTCTTTTTGCTCTTGGCTTAGGGTTTTTGGGATTTTGACGCTGACGACAATTTGTTGATCGCCACGATAGTTTCCTTTAAGACTTTTAAAGCCTTTTCCCTTAAGGCGAAATACCTCATGATGCTGTGTGCCTTCGGGGATATGGAAGATTTCTTCTCCATCTAACGTGGGGACTTTGATTTCGTCGCCTAAAACCATCTGCGTATAACTTAAAGAAACACGATAAATGGTATCGTTGCCTTTTCTTGTAAAGTACTCATGGGGTCTTACTTCGATATCAACATAGAGATCTCCATAAGGGCCTCCCCTTGTGCCCGGTTCCCCTTCGCCACTGATTCGAAGTCTTGTGCCCGTATCTACTCCACCGGGTACAACGACGTTAATCTTCTTCTTGGCAATGACGGTGCCTTGACCACTACACGTTTTGCAAGGAGATTTTACGACTTCACCCTTACCATGGCAACGATCGCAAGTTCTTACGATGACTTGTTGACCAAAAAGGGTATTCTGTACACTCTTAAACTGGCCGGTACCACCGCACTTCGGACAAGTCTCAAGGGCGCTGCCATTCTCTGCGCCGGTGCCTTTACAATCTTTACAGTTTTCTCTTTTTGTGATTTCGATTTCTTTCTTTGTGCCAAAGGCGGCATCATCGAAGGAAATCACTAAGTCAATACGAAGATTATTGCCACGCTGCGGGCCTGTCTGGGTGCTGCCACCAAAACCGCCAAAGCCACGGAACAAGTCGCTGAAAATATCTCCGAAATCGCCACCTTGAAACCCGCCAAATCCACCAAAACCGCCATCGAATCCCCCTTGACCCATGCCTTGTTCATAGGCATCATGGCCATAGGTATCATACTGCTTACGACGGGTGGTATCAGATAAGGTCTCATAGGCCTTTGCCGCTTCTTTAAACTTCTCCGCCGCTTCCGGGCTATCTTGATTGACATCGGGGTGATATTTTTTTGCTAAGTTACGGTACGCTTTTTTGATTTCTTTATCGTCGGCGCTCCGATTGACCCCTAATATTTCATAATAATCTTTTGCCATGTATTGCCTCCGTTAAAGCGGAAGATTCGTTACAAACGAAATCTTCCGCCATCTGTCCTTACTATCATACACCTATTTTTCTTCTTCGTCAAAGACTTGATATTCGGCGTTCACGGTACCATCTTCATTAACGGTGCCCGCTTCCGGTGCATCGGCCTCTGGGGATGCATTCTTGTAGAGCTCTTCGCTAATGGCGAAAAATGCATTCGTTAGTCCTTCACTGGCTTTTTCGATGGCTTCATTGTCGGTGCCTTCTAAGGCTTTTTTGACGTTTTCGATTTCTTCTTTGACTTTTGCTACTTTATCTTCCGGTAGCTTATCTTCGTTTTCTGTTAGCGTTTTTTCCGATTGATATACGAGGCTTTCGGCATTATTGCGTGTTTCGATGCCTTTCATTCTGGCTTCGTCTTCTTCTTTATAACGCTCGGCATCGTTGACCATCTTCTCGATATCTTGATCGCTTAAGCCACTATTATCTTGAATGGTAATAGACTGTTCTTTGTTGGTGCCAAGGTCTTTTGCTTTGACGTGTACGATACCATTGGCGTCAATATTGAAAGTAACTTCAATCTGTGGTACACCCCTTTGAGCCGCAGGAATCCCGGAGAGGGTAAAGCGACCTAATGTGATATTATCACCAGCCATAGCACGCTCTCCTTGGAGTACGTGGATATCTACAGAAGTCTGGCCATCGGCAGCCGTCGTAAACGTCTTTGATTTTGATGTGGGGATGGTGGTATTTCTTTCAATGAGTTTGGTCGTCACACCGCCTAAGGTTTCGATACCCAGTGTAAGTGGCGTAACGTCAAGAAGCACAATATCTTTAAAATCACCGGCCAGTACAGCGCCTTGAATTGCAGCGCCTAAGGCGACGACTTCATCGGGGTTTACGCCTTTGTGGGGCTCTTTGCCGATAAAATTCTGCAAAGCTTCTTGTACAGCGGGGATACGGCTACTACCACCGACTAAGATGACTTGATCAATGTCGTTGATGTTAAGGCCGGAGTCTTCTAAGGCTTTCTTTACTTCTTTCATTGATTTATCCACAAGACCTCTCGTGAGTTCGTCGAATTTTGCACGGGTGATGGAGGTGCTGATGTGGCGTGGTCCCTCTTCGCCAAAGCTGATGAAAGGAATATTAATATTGGTATTCGTCATTTGAGATAGTTCAATCTTGGCTTTTTCTGCATCTTCTTTGAGACGCTGAAGGGCTGTCTTGTCTTTTCTTAGATCGACGCCGTATTGGGCTTTAAAATCATCGGCAAGCCAGTTGATGATGGCTTCGTCAAAGTCATCGCCGCCTAAGCGATTATTACCGCTGGTTGCTACAACTTCAAAAACACCATCGCCAAGCTCTAAGATGGAGACGTCGAAGGTACCGCCACCTAAGTCGTATACCATGACGGTTTGATCTTTTTGTTTTTCTAGGCCATAGGCTAAGGCTGCCGCCGTCGGCTCATTGATAATACGGAGTACTTCAAGGCCTGCAATCTTACCGGCATCCTTCGTTGCTTGCCTCTGGGCATCGCTGAAGTAAGCGGGTACGGTGATAACGGCTTCTGTGACGGCGTGACCGAGGTAAGCTTCCGCATCTTTTTTGAGTTTTTGCAGAATCATGCTGCTGATTTCTTGTGGTGTATAGTCTTTGTCGATTTTTACGGTGTAGTTGGTACCCATGTGACGCTTAATACTGGATATGGTGCGATCGGCGTTGGTGACTGCTTGGCGTTTTGCCACTTGACCGACGAGTCTTTCGCCATCTTTTGTAAAAGCGACTACCGATGGGCAGAGTCTTCCGCCTTCGGGGTTTGAAATCACGACAGGCTCATTGCCTTCCATGACGGCTACTACTGAATTTGTTGTTCCTAAGTCAATTCCAATTACTTTTCCCATTTTTCATATTCTCCTTGTGTCTTTTGTTTTTTTTATTCTGCTACTTTGACCATAGATGGCCTGATACATTTATCGTTTAGCATATAGCCTTTTCTTAATACTTCTACGACGGTGTCGCTTTCTTTGCCTTCTACCGGTGCTTTCATGACCGCTTCGTGGTAATTAGGGTCAAAGGGTTGATCTAAGGCGACAATCTCCGTCAGGCCCGTCTTAGCCATGGCATCTTTAAATTGGGTGAGAATCATCTCAACGCCTTTATAAGTGGCGGTATCCTTGTCGCTTTCCATGGACTTAATTGCCAGCTCCATGTTGTCTAATACAGGCAAAAAACTAAGTAAAATCTCTTCTCCTGCGTATTTTGCAATCATTTCCCGCTCTTTGGCCGCTCTTTTTTTGTAATTCTCAAAATCGGCGGCGGCACGAAGCCTTCCTTCTTCCAATTCTTTCACTTTATCTTCTAAGATTTCTTCGGGAGATTTGACAACCTCCACCTTCTCATCTTGTTCTACAACTTCTTCTTTTGTTTCGACTTTTTCTTGATCTTGCAATGTATGTTCTCCTAATCCATATAATCGTCAAAAGTCTCCCTCAGCTGTGCGAGGATTGATACGACCTTTGCGTAGTCCATTCTTTTAGGTCCAATGACACCGATCCGTGCCATCTTGTCTTTGCTATAAGGAATGGTGACCGATATGATACTACAATCTTCCATTTCTTTAACGCCGGTTTCTCCACCGATACGAATGGTGATTTCCCCTTCTTTATCACTTAAGAGGATTTCCGCCAATTCTCTGTTTTCAAGAAGTCCCATGATTTCTTTTGCCTTTGTGGCCGACTGAAACTCGGGAAAACCCAAAATCTCCTTCACGCCGGTGAGGACGATATTTTCTTCCCTTGCCTTAGGCTTCTCTGAGAGAATCTTAGACATAAAGCTCTGTACTGCTTCCTCATAAAAATCGCTGTTTTTGTCGGTTTAAGATACGGTGAGTGCTCTGGTGTTGCCATCTCTTAAGTGGTAAGAAAGAATCTTTGAGATGTGATCTAATTCCTGTTCGCTTAAATAGCGATCCAGTTCGATCAGTTGATGACTCACATCTTCGTTCTCTCCGATGACGACCATCATGACTTTATTGCCTTCCATGGCAAAAAGCCTCACGTGGCGTATCGGCGGAAAGTGGTGTTTTTGACTGGTAATGAGTACGGTGGGGTAGTGGGTATTATCGGTAATAAAACGAGCCACTTCTTGAGTCACATTGTCGTACAGTTCAAAATGCTCCGAGAGCCGATCAAAAATCTCCTGCTCCGAAAACAAAGACCCGCTTTCGATGAGCCAGTTGACGTAGTATCGATACCCTTTATCATTGGGGATTCTCCCTGCCGACGTGTGAGGCTGAATGAGATATCCCATTTCCTCTAAGTCGCTCATCTCATTGCGAATGGTGGCAGGACTTAGACCGAGATCGAATTTCCTTGCGATGGTCCTCGATCCGATGGGTTCGCCATAGAAGATGTAATCTTTGACGATAGCTTGCAAGATTTTTTGTTTTCTATTATCCACCCTAAGCCTCCCTTCTCCTTACTTGTTTGATTTCCCTTTTTTGATTCATTGCGAAAGGCGCTGTAATCTATGTATATGCACCTTTTACCGTTTTGTTAGCACTCTTTGTCTTTGAGTGCTAACATTAGGATATCACTTCTCCCATAAGATGTCAATACTTTGGATTTTTTATTCTTTACTTTGTGATTTTTTTTCATCTATTTTTCACATAACGATTCTTTGTCTTCTTTAGTTTAATTTTTCATTGTGAAAAACAAATAAAAAAAACCGATTTTCATCGGTTTATTTCATAAAAAGCAGCAGCACTTCGTTGCATAAGTCTTGCCCTTCTTCCGTAAGGCGATATCGACTGTCCTTATGCTGTAGCCAGTTTCGCTGAAGTGCCAGTTTCAAGGCTTCTTCATGGCCATGAAAAACCCGCTCTTCTACCCCTTCCATCAGCCTGAGGCCCAGCATGATTTCTTCAAAGGCAATTTCTTCCGCCGTTAGGATTTCTTCTCCTTCTACGGGCTTTTTGCCTTCTTGCACCGATTCTTTGTACTCATTAAAGTCAGAAGTATTAAAAAAACGGCGATTCTCTACCATGGAGTGACTCTGAAGGCCAAGACCTAAGTAAGGCTCCCTTGTCCAGTACACTTTATTGTGAAGACACGCTCTACCAGGTAAGGCAAAGTTACTAATCTCATATTGATGGTAGCCTGCTTCTTGTAGACGTTTTTTAGTTGTTTTGCTATGGATTCGATCGGCTTCTTCCGTGGGCTCTGTAAGTTCTCCCGCTTTAATTCTACGGTAGAGCGGCGTCCCCTCTTCTAATGTAAGACTATAGGCGGAAATATGGGTTGGCGAGAGGGCCAGTACTCGCCTTAAAGTATTCTCATAATCTTCTTCCGTTCCATGGGGCAGGCCGAAGATGAGGTCGATGTTGATATGGTGTAGTCCCGCTTCTTTTAATATATCTACGGCTTTTACCACCGTATTGCTACTATGGGTTCTTCCAAGGAGCTTAAGTAGGGGATCTTCCATAGACTGGACACCAAGGCTCACACGATTCACGCCCATTTTTTTTAAGGCAAGCGCCTTCTCCATCGTAATGGTATCGGGATTGCCTTCGATGGTGATTTCTTCTACGTGGGACGTATCAAAGTAGCCATGGAGAGCTTCAAAAATCCGTCCTAGAGCCCCCACCGATAAAAGAGTCGGCGTTCCACCCCCTAAGAAGATGGTTTTGATTTGATACTCCCGCAAGTCTTCCCTGTAGAGCGCCATCTCACCGATAAGTGCATCGACATAGTCATCCATAAAACCAAGGTGATGCACCCCCTCCCCAATGGGAAAAGACAAAAAATCGCAATAGGCACATTTTTTGATACAAAAGGGGATGTGGACGTATAAACTGATGGTTTTTTTCATATTGTTAATCCTCTTCCATAGAAAGACTTGTCCCCATTGTAGCAAAAAACCACAAGCTCCACAATCATCAAAAAAAACAGTACAGAAAATCCTGTACTGTTTTTGATCATTATTCTCCGAGCTTTAGCACGGACATAAAGGCCTCTTGGGGAATCTCCACATTACCCACTTGGCGCATACGTTTTTTACCTTCTTTTTGTTTTTCAAGGAGTTTTTTCTTACGGCTGATGTCGCCACCATAACACTTGGCTAAGACGTTTTTGCGCATGGCTTTGACGGTTTCTCTGGCAATGATTTTATTGCCAATACTGGCCTGAATGGGAATCTCAAACATCTGACGGGGAATGTTTTCTTTGAGTTTTTCCGCCATGAGGCGCCCTCTTTCGTAGGCTTTTTCTTGATGAACGATAAAACTCAAGGCATCGACGTTTTCGCCGTTGACTTTGAGATCTAATTTAATTAATTTGCCGGGGACATAACCGATCAGCTCGTAGTCGAAGGAAGCGTAGCCCTTCGTCTTTGATTTCAGCATATCAAAAAAGTCGTAAATAATTTCTCCTAAGGGCATTTCGTAATGGATATTCATCCTTCTTTCGTCCATGTACTGCATATCCTTAAAGATTCCCCGCTTATTCTGGCAAATATCCATGACTGCACCGACGTATTCACTGGGGGTAATGATATTGGCTTTTACGAAGGGTTCTTCAATAATATCAATCTCCGTCGGCTCCGGTAGTTTGCTCGGATTATCAATCCAAAGCTCTTCTTCCGACGTTGTCACAACGCGATAAATAACGCTGGGCGCCGGCGGAATAATATCCAAATCAAACTCCCGCTCTACGCGCTCCTGGAT
>CAYJGI010000018.1:5317-13414 GCA_964369705.1 uncultured bacterium | reverse complement strand
TGTTAGGCGTTGACTCCAGTGATGCTGGAACTTCACCTGATGACAGTAGTGCCAGAACCGATACGATGATGCTTCTCAGTTACAACACCCTTACATATGATGTCAATATTGTATCGATGCCAAGGGATACTTTAGTCACCATCCCCGGAAGAGAGAATCGGACGGCGGATAAACTGAATTCTGCCCATGCCCACGGAGGCGTGAAGCTTGCTGTGGCCACGGTAGAGTCTTTTTATGGTGTGACCATCGATGAGTATGTAAGAATCGACTACAATGGCATAAAAGAAGCGGTTGATATTATTGGCGGTGTAGAAATCGACATCGACAGAAAAATGAGTTATCACGATTATGCAGGAGATCTTCATATTGAATTCGAACCGGGACTTCAGACACTGAATGGTCAAGAGGCCATAGAGTATCTCCGCTATAGAAGCTATGCCGACGCCGACTTTAGACGCATGGAAAATCAGCGTAATTTTATGATTGCAGCTTTAGAGCAGATGCAGACGGCAAGCATTATTACAAAAATCCCAAGTCTACTTAGGACCATGTCTCAGAATGTATCAACGAGCTTAAGTCTTACCCAGATGTTGGCTCTTGCCGACGATATTGGCAGTATTGATGTAGATGGTATGCAGACTGTGACTCTGCCCGGATATGATGAGCAGATTAACGGTGGCTGGTATTACATCTACAATGAAAAACAAGGCGAAGAGATGATCGAACAATACGTCTATCACAAAATGCCTTTGCAAACAGAACTGGAAAAAGCCATCACCGTCGAGATTATTAATTCTACAAGGGATGAACAAAAACTCATTGAAGTAGAAGAAAGGCTTACAGAATTAGGATATAGAGTGGTCAGCACCGGTACTGTTACCAATAAGTCGTATCCCTTAACAGAGGTTATCGATCAAGTTGGTGGTAATCGCGACTTTGCTATCAATCTTTCGAACATCTTAGGCACTTTGCAATTTAAAGAAGATAAAGAAAGCCCCCGTTATGGACTTCAGAAAGAAGAAAAAACAAACGAAGAAGGCGAAATCTACTTCACAAATAACGAAACAGAAGATGCCGATATTACCATCATCATCGGCCAAAACTATACCTTACAGTAAAGGAATCATAAATGAATAAAACTTTAGACATTGTATTAGAAGCAGCCCTTGACAAAAAGGCAAGAGACATCAAAGTCATAAACTTAGAAAATATCACAAGTATTGCCGATTATTTTGTGATTATGAGCGGTGGTAGCAATCGCCAAGTGACAGGTATTGCCGATGGTATCACAGAAAAACTAAAAGAAAATGGGATCAGAACCCATCACACAGAAGGTTATCAAGAAGCAAAATGGATCCTATTAGACTTGTCCGATGTCGTTGTCCACGTCTTTGGCGATGAGGATCGCACCTACTATAACTTAGACGGTCTTTGGAGTGATGCACCTTTTAAGGTGATAGAATAGTCTTTGTTGACTTTTTTGTAACCATTCATTATAATTGAAGATATATTATTCGTAATGAAAATACATTTGGATGAAACTTTAAGAGAGTCGTCGGTGCTGGGAAGACGATAGGGGATTCCATTTTTCTCACTTCATACTTTACGACGGCCGCCCGATATCGCAAATACGAGTGGGTACTTCGGTACCAAGTAGGGTGGTAACACGGATTGTATTCGTCCCTAGCAATTTGCTAGGGGCTTTTATTTTTTTATAATAATTCATATGGAGGTTTTTTTATGCATTATGATTTTAAGCGTATAGAAGAAAAATGGCAGAATAAATGGCGTGAAGAAAAGCGTTTTCAAACCAGTGATTCAAAAGAAAAAGAAAAGTATTATTGCCTGGAGATGTTTCCTTATCCCAGTGGTAAAATCCACATGGGACACGTTCGCAATTACTCTATCGGTGATGTCATTGCAAGATTCAAATCAATGCAAGGTTACAATGTACTTCACCCCATGGGATGGGACTCCTTCGGTCTACCCGCCGAGAACGCCGCCATCAAAAACGGTGCAGAGCCGGAAGCTTGGACTCTTGAAAACATCGAAAGTATGCGCTATAACTTAGATCAATTAGGACTGAGTTATGATTGGGATCGAGAGGTCACTACTTGTAAGGAAGATTATTACAAGTGGACCCAGTGGATTTTTGTAAAACTCTACGAAAAAGGCCTTGCCTACAAGAAAACAGCACCAGTTAATTGGTGTCCCAGTTGCAATACGGTTCTTGCCAATGAGCAGGTTGTTGATGGTGCCTGTGAGCGTTGCGATGCACAGGTATTTAAGAAAGAACTATCTCAATGGTTCTTTAAAATTACAGACTATGCAGAAGATTTATTAAAAGACTTAGACCTCCTAACAGGATGGCCCGATAAAGTCAAGACGATGCAACATAACTGGATTGGTAAATCAGAAGGTGCTTATATTGATTTTAAAGTTGATGGAATGGGTGATACGATCAAAGTCTTTACCACTCGCCCCGATACGACTTTCGGTGTGAGTTATGTGGTATTATCTCCCGAACACCCTCTCACGGAAAAACTCACAAGGGGCACGGCTTTTGAAGGTGCAGTAGATGAATTCCGCATAAAAATGCAAGCCATGAACGAAATTACCCGCCTGAGTACCGAGACGGAGAAGGAAGGCCTCTTTATCGGTCACCATGTCATTAATCCCTTAAGTGGTGAAAAAATCCCACTATGGATTGCCAATTACGTTCTCGTTGATTATGGTACCGGTGCCGTTATGGGTGTACCAACCCATGATGAGCGTGACTTTGTCTTTGCTAAGAAGTATGACTTATCACTCAAAGTAGTCATCACTGCAGATGGCGATCAGATGGCCGCCGATTCAATGGAAGGCGCATATACCACAGATGGTATCATGATCAATAGTGGAAAGTATGATGGACTTTCTAATCGGGAAGCCCTTACAAAAATGGTGGAAGACTTAGAAGCCATTTCCATGGGTCAGGCTACAACAACTTATCGACTTAGAGACTGGCTCGTCAGTCGTCAGCGCTATTGGGGCACACCGATTCCCATGATTTATTGCCCAATTTGCGGACAAGTACCGGTACCTACGGAAGACCTGCCGGTATTATTGCCAAAAGACGTTGTCTTTGAACCGACAGGGGAGTCACCCCTTCGAAAACACGACAGCTTCGTCCATTGTATTTGCCCATTTTGCGGTGAAGAAGCGACCCGAGAGACCGATACTATGGATACTTTTGTTGATAGCAGTTGGTATTTTTTACGCTACTGCGATGCAAAGAATCAAGAGGAAATTTTCAATAAAGACATGGCAGAGTATTTTATGCCCGTTGATCAATACATTGGCGGCGTAGAGCATGCTATTTTGCACTTAATGTATAGCCGTTTCCTAACAAAAGCCATAAGAGATTTGGGGCTGATTCAGATTGATGAACCTTTTAAGAACCTCTTAACCCAAGGCATGGTCATTAAAGATGGCAGTAAGATGAGTAAGAGCAAAGGTAATGTAGTCAGCCCGGAAACCATTGTGGAGAAGTACGGTGCCGACACTGCAAGGCTCTTTATCCTCTTCGCGGCGCCTCCTGAGCGTGACTTAGAATGGAGTGATACCGGTGTTGAAGGAAGTTTCCGTTATCTCAACCGTGTTTTCCGTATCGTTAGTGAATACGGTAAATTAGGTCACAAACAAATGGGAGAAAATCTATCAAAACACGAAAAAGAACTCAGAAGAGCCACCCATGGTGCCATCAAGAAAGTAACGGAAGATGTTGAACAACGATTTAACTTTAATACGGCCATATCGGCAATGATGGAATTAACAAATAGCCTTTATGATTTTAAGTCTGCCGTAGGTTTTGATAAAAACCCCGTCGTTGATGAAGCTTTTAAAAATCTTGTAGCCATGTTATCACCCTTCGTACCCCATATTGCAGAAGAAATGTGGGAAATCTTAGGAATGAGCAAATCAATTACAGACTTTGGCTGGCCAAAGTACGATGTAACAGCACTGATTCAAGACGAAGTCGAAGTCATCGTCCAAATCAATGGCAAAGTCAAAGAAAAATTCTTAGCGCCAAACAATGCCCCACAAGAAGCCCTCATTGAAAAAGCCTTGGCGCTTCCTGCCATTATATCTAATACAGAAGGCAAAACCATTGTAAAGACGATTGCAGTTCCCAATAAACTGGTGAATATCGTCGTTAAATAGTACAAAACTATAAAAACATCACTACTACCGTAGTGATGTTTTTTTTAATTCTCTTTATTTACAAGATTAAAGCTTTATGGCTTTCGTTGCGATACTGCTTAAAATATGTCGATCCAAAACATCGGCATAACAAATATCTTCATAAAAACCGACAATACCAAATCCCAGTTTGGTTTGGCCACCGATTTGCGTTTCTAACGTATGCCCGAACTCTAAAGTATCTTCGTTATCAATTCTTTTTTTAAGAGCTTCCTTTGACAGCTGTTCGATGTCTGAATAAGGGATTGTATTTTTGATTATGAGTTTACCCTGATCAAGGGCATCCATGTCAAAAAGGTAAAGCACGGGATTGATAAATCCAGCGAGCAAGACTCCTCCTTGTTTCAGTACACGGTAACACTCTTTCCACACCGGTGTAGGATCTGGAATAAAACAATTGGATATGGGATGAAAAATCATATCAAAGGTATTATCATCAAAGATGGATAAATCAGACATATCACCTTGTATAATATCGAGGTTTAGGTCTTCTCTTTCTTTTACCATTTGATCTTTAGCTAATTGACTTTCACTAATATCGAATGAAGTCACACAGGCGCCCATAGCCGACAGAAGGGGCGCTTGTTGTCCGCCACCCGATGCTAAGCACAAGACTTTTTTACCCTTTATTGGCATGTACCACTCCGATGGTACTGATTTTGAATTCGTTAGTAGCAGATCGGATACGCCTTCTCTGGCTCTTTGTACAACTTCTGCTGAAACCGGTTTTGCCCATATCTCAAGGTCAGTTTGATCGGCTTTATTCCATACTTTATGATTGTGTTTAATGATATTCAATATTTACACCACCTTATTTTAATCTGAGTAGACTTATTATTATGATCATACCAAAATGGATCTTATGATACAATACCGGTTTTATTGCTTTTTTATAGTATAAAACTGTGTTAAAAGAATAGGCTATGAATGAGGTGATCATATGAAAATCAATCTAAAAGCACTAATCATAGCCATTTTGATACCTGTTGCAGTAGGCGCTTTATCCGGTTTTTTGACGTCTGGTAGTATGGATGTATACCAATCCCTAACAAAACCAAATCTGACGCCACCGGGATCTGTTTTTCCTATTGTATGGACGATTCTCTACGTGTTAATGGGCATTGCATCTTACTTAGTCTTTATGAAAGAAGCACCGCCAAGACAAAAGAAAAAGGCTTTTCAAGTATATGGCCTTCAGCTTTTCTTTAATTTCTTTTGGTCAATATTGTTTTTTAATTTCAATTTGTACTTTTTTTCTTTCCTTTGGATTATTATTCTTGGAATCCTAATTGCCATGAATATTATTTTGTTTTATCGTATCTGCAAAGTGGCGGGACTGCTACTCGTTCCGTATCTTCTTTGGGTTTTGTTTGCTACGTATCTTAATTTTATGATTTATTTACTCAATTAAAAAAACAGGTAAAAATTGAAAGAGTAAAATGACGTAGAAAACAAATAATAGGGAAAAGGAGTGATAATATGAATAACAAAACCTTACCCCTAAGTACCTTTAGCGAAATTCCCGTACCGAACTTTAATGCAAAACAAATTACAGCCCTGGTAAAAGATGGCGGGAGCACCGTTGGATATCAATTGTCAAACGGAGAAGTTATCTCAAAATCTACTGCCGTTAAAATGGCTCGTAATGGTGAGATTAAAGGAGTCGGCATAGCAAAAAGGTATAGTAGAGAATATTTAAAGAGTTTGCCCGATGATAGCGAAGGGAACAATCTTTCTAATCTTCCTTCCATCACCAGTAATGGACCTATGCTTTAGCAATAAAACACCACACAACTTAGTAAAATACGAAAAAAGAAGAGGAGATTCTCCTCTTCTTTTGATTTTGTCTCTAAAGCAATGATTTATTTATCGTGGTAACCATTAAAGTTATCGTAAAAATGTCCGCCATCTACGGAGCGTTTTGAAGTGCCTGTTGATTTTTTTGTAACTTTTTTGTTTACCGATGGCTTAGACGGTGGTTTTGGTAGGGTAACGCTTCTTGGTTTTTTACTCGTCGCTACTTTTGACGTTGGTTTGTTGAGCGGTTTTGGTGAGGCTTTTTTGAATTTGATTTTTTGGCCTTTACTGTTATTTTTGATTTTTACTTTTCTTAAGTAACGATAAATCATAAAAATGATCAATAAAAGAATGAAACCGACCACATAATAGAGGAATAAGCTACGATTACTGGCATCTTTATTGATGAGGGGTTTTGATGTGAGGAGTGTATCTCCGTCATAGTAATCGATGGTACCCACTACAGTGCCCGCTTCAAGGGGTGCAGTGAGGTCTTCATCAATGGTTATTTTATACGTGATTTCATCGGCAGTACTATCGGTTAAGTAGATACTGACATCTTCTGTGGTATAGACCTTAACATCTCTTCCACCGGCCACTTTTGCGACACCGACTTCCCGTCCTGCTGTATCAAAGTCCACTTGTTCGTAATTTTCGAAGGCGTAATCAAGGAGGGCAGTAGCACCGCTGAAGCGGTCTTCGCTGCTTTTTGCACCTAAAGCCACGGCAATAAAACTTTGATCACCACGGGTGGCACTGGTGATAATACAATAACCGGAAGCTGTGGCATAGCCAGTCTTCATTCCTGTGAGTCCATCGTAGGAAGATAGCAGGGAATTGGTATTGGTGATGGTGGTATCATTGCCATCTCTAAAGATCTTATAGCTGGTGCGTCCCACGCCCTCTTCTATGAGGGGAATGGTCATGGCATAGCGGGCAATAATGGCAAGATCCCTTGCCGAGCTATAGTGACCCTCTTCTGTAAGCCCATGGGAATTAAGGAAATTCGTATTGGTACAACCTAATTCTTTTGCTTTTTCATTCATGAGAATGGCAAAGGCATCTTCTGTACCGCTTAAGTAATTGGCAAGCATAAGGCTTGATTCATTGCTGGCACCCAGTAAAGTAGCATAGAAAAGGTCTTCTACGGTAATGAGTTCACCCAGTTTAAGGTCTAGGGCTTGATTATTAAGCGCTAATACATCTTCTGTGACAGCGACCGTGTCTTGCATATTACCGTTCTCTGCAATGAGAATAGCCGTCATAATCTTTGTAAGACTGGCTGTGGCCGACTGCACATCGGCTGCTTTTTCGTAGAGAACTTGCCCCGTTGTTTCGTCGATGAGAATGACGTAATCCGAGGGGACTTCCGGCTCTCCCAATAAAGGAATATTTGAAAAAATAAGTATCAAGAGTAGTAAAAAGAGGGAAAATATTTTTTTCATACAAAACCTCCAATGGTTTATTACACTCTATTTTACCAAAAAAACGACAAAATCTAAAGATATTTTCTTTGGAAATCATAAAAAATGTGTTAAAATGTCAAAAAAGGAGGTGGCATCATGAAAAGACTGACGCAACTCACAAAAGCCGCCGGTTGAGCTGCTAAGCTGGGTCCGGGGACCTTATCAGATGTTTTGAAAGATATTAAAAGAGTAAAACGCAGTGAACTCTTGTTAGGCTTTGATTCCTCCGATGATGCCGGTGTATACCAAATATCAAAGGATACTGCCCTCATTCAGACTTTAGATTTTTTTACGCCGGTGGTCGATGATCCCTATTTGTTCGGTCAGATTGCGGCGGCCAATGCATTAAGTGATGTCTATGCCATGGGGGGAGAGCCCCTTACGGCTATGAATATAGTTGGATTCCCCAGCTGTCTTCCCATAGAAGTCCTGAAAGAAATCCTAAAAGGAGGCGCCGATAAAGTCTATGAAAGCGGTGCCGTCTTAATAGGAGGCCACTCGGTGGAAGATGATGAACCCAAATATGGTTTAAGCATCACAGGGTCCGTCCATCCTGATAGATTTTGGCGCAATAACGGCGTGGAAGAGGGAG
>CAYJGI010000018.1:0-5288 GCA_964369705.1 uncultured bacterium | reverse complement strand
CACAGCAAGAAAAGCAGACCTTAAGAGTGATGAAGATTTGAATGAAATGTACGCCCACATGGCGACACTGAATAAAAAAGCAGCAGAAATCCTAAAAAAATACAACATTCAAGCGGCCACCGATGTTACAGGCTTTGGTCTTATTGGTCATGCTTTAGAGATGGTGAAAGGCACAGCCCTTTCTCTCACATTATACAGCAATGAAATCCCCGTCTATGACGGTGCAGAAGACCTTGCAGCCATGGGGATTATACCCGGCGGTGCTTATAATAATCGCAAGTACGCCGAAGGACTGGTCCATCTAGAAGAGGGAATCCCACTTTCTTTAGAAGATGTTTTATACGATCCCGTGACAAGCGGAGGACTCCTTGTTGCAATCAAAAAAGAAGACGAAGAAAAAGTGGTAGCCGACTTTAAGAGAAGTGGTGTTTTTGGTAAAGTAATCGGAAAAGTAACAAAAGAAGAATCACATAAAATTTTCGTAAAAAGCAATTGATTTTTTATGGTAATTTCGGTATAATATTAACAATGAATTGAATCAGTAAGAAGCCAGATGATTTAGGCAGGAGAGAGGAGTCTACTCCCACCGAAGGTATAACCAAGATCAAACCGATATTTTGGAAAAGTCTCAGGTAAAAGGACTGTATAATGATGGCACTCTGGAGAGCAAAATAATTTGCACCGACGGGAATAAAGCAGAGTTTTTGTATAGTGATTTCTATAGGAATCTTTGTTTAATCTTTCAGGTAAACGGACAGAGAACAGGTAGGTTTTTTTACCTATTTGTTTTGCTGTCTTTTTTTATAAAGAAAAGGATGAAAAATGGTACGAATTCTAACGAATAATCCTAAAGTGATTGCCATATTGAAAGACACTCATGTACTGCCCATTCATGGAGAGACTATGGATGTACTCCTTCGTGTGAGGGATAAAATCCATGAAGGCAGTATCCTCATCACCCATCCCTTGTCGGGCAGTGTCAAACCAAACGAAAATCCTTACAAGACCGTAGTAATAGAAGAAAAACACGGCCCCCTTCAAGGGAGTGCCCTCACCATCATCGAAAACGCCATACAAATGACGCAGGATTTACTCAAAACCGTCAATCGATACGATAGAGCATACGCCTATGACGGTGATTTTCAGTTTATTGATATGAGTTTAGTGCTCGATGTGCTAAAACCATATTTAAATGATAAAAACATACAGGAGGTTATAAAATGATTGAGCTTAATAAAGAAAACTTTGAACAAGAAGTAACACAACATGATGGCCTTGCCATTGTTGATTTTTGGGGGACAACATGTGAACCATGCAAAGCTTTTATGCCCGACTATCAAGCTTTAGCCGATACTTATGGCACCGATGTGAAGTTTTGCAAGCTTCAAGTAGACGGTAACAGAAGACTGGCCATTAGTCTTAAAGTAATGGGACTTCCAACAATCCAAATCTACAAAAACGGCGAAAAAGTCGCCACCATGGGTCCTGATATTAATAAAACAATGGTAGAAGAAGAACTTAAAAAATTCCTATAAAAATAAGAAAGAGGTACTAGAATGAAACTGACTGTCGGCAACATCTGCATCAATGATATTCAGTTTGGCACAGCAACCAAAGTGGAGAACAACACCCTTTTTGTTTGCAAAGAAGAAGTATTAGCCTTACTCCAAGAAGATGCACGACTACAAAGTGTTACTTTAGATCTCGTAAAACCCGGTGAAGAGACTCGCATTATGCCCGTCAAAGACGTCATCGAGCCGAGATGCAAAGTAGAAGGTACCGGTGGGATTTTCCCCGGTGTGGTAAGTAATGTAGAAACAGTAGGTAACGGAAGAACCCACGTCCTAAAAGGAAGTGCCGTTATTACTACCGGTAAGATTGTAGGTTTTCAGGAAGGTATTATCGATATGTCGGGCCCCGGCGCCGATTATACACCTTTTTCTAAGCTCAATAGCTTAGTCCTTATCTGTGAGCCTAAAGAAGGCATCACACGCTACGAGCATGAAGAAGCAGTGAGAATGGCAGGTCTTAAGACGGCTAATTTCTTAGGAGAAGCCGGTAAGACGGTTAAGCCTACAGAAGAAAGCACTTATGAGATTGCGCCCATTACGGAATCAAGCGCTAAGTTTCCGAATCTTCCTAAAGTCGCTGACGTCTATATGCTACAATCTCAAGGACTACTCCATGATACTTACGTATACGGCGTCGATGTGAAGGTAATGCTACCGACACTTCTTTCACCTACTGAAGTATTTGATGGTGCCATTACAAGCGGTAACTGCGTATCTGCTTGTGATAAGAACACATCTTATCACCACTTAAACAGCCCTGTGATAACAGATCTTTTAGCACGTCACGGCAAAGACATTAATTTTGTCGGCGTGATTGTCACCAACGAAAACGTCACCCTGAAAGACAAAGAGCGCAGCAGTAACTATACCGCAAAACTCGTTGACATGTTAGGTCTTGATGGCGTGATTATTTCAGAAGAAGGATTTGGTAATCCCGACGCTGACCTTATCATGAACTGCACAAAGATCGAAAAACTGGGTGTAAAAACGGTACTCATTACCGATGAGTATGCCGGTAGAGATGGTGCTTCTCAATCTTTAGCCGATGTTAGCCCTATTGCCAATGCCGTTGTAACCGGCGGTAATGCCAATGCCACCATCGTACTTCCTCCAATGAAGAAAATCATCGGAGATGTTATGCAAGCCGACTGGATTGCCGGTGGATTTGATGGTTCTTTAAGGGAAGATGGTAGCATCATGGTTGAGATTCAAGCCATTACCGGTGCCACCAACGAACTTGGATTCAACAAGCTATCAGCTGAGACGTTATAAAACGAACATCATAAAAATCAATCAAAGGAGAATTCAATATGTTAAACGGTAAAAAAGTAATTATTATTGGCGACCGTGACGGTATTCCAGGTCCAGCCATTGAAGAATGTGTAAAAACAGCCGGCGCAGAAGTCGTGTTTTCTACAACGGAGTGCTTTGTCTGAACGGCTGCTGGTGCCATGGATATTGGCAATCAGACGAGAGTCAAAGAATTAGCAGAAAAATTTAATCCTGCCGATTTAGTTGTTATTTTAGGTGGTGCTGAGGCTGAGGCATCTGGCCTTGCCGCAGAGACTGTTACTGTGGGAGATCCAACTTTTGCCGGTCCTTTAGCCGGTGTGGGCTTAGGTCTTGCCGTATACCATATGGTAGAGAGCGATGTCAAAGATTTATGCGATGCCGGTGTTTATGATGAGCAAGTCGGCGTTATGGAAATGGTCATCGATGTTGATGCAATTTCCGCTGAAGTTAAGCAATTCCGTGATGCAGGTAGCAAATACACACTTTAAGATAGGAGTCATAAAATGGCCAAAAGAGTTGTTCACTATATTAACCAATTCTTCGCCGGTGTAGGTGGAGAAGATAAGGCCGATATCAAACCTTACGTAGTAGAAGGTTTTGTAGGCCCCGGTATGGCGTTAAATGCCCAGTTTGGCACAGAAGCTGCCATTGTAGGCACAGTCGTTTGCGGTGACTCTTATTTCAATGAAAATATTGAGACAGCAACGGCAGAAGTGGTAAAAATGATCGAATCTTTAAATCCGGACCTTGTAATCGCCGGTCCTGCCTTTAATGCAGGTCGCTATGGCAATGCTTGCGCTACTGTAGGTAAAGCCGTACAAGATCAACTTAATGTACCGTTTTTGACCGGTATGTACAAAGAGAACCCCGGTGCAGAAGTATATCAGAAAGAACTTTACATCATCTCTACTTCAGATAGTGCAGCAGGGATGAGAACAGCGGCACCTTTAATGGGTCAATTCGCCATGAAGATGCTGAGAGGAGAGACCATTGGTACTCCTAAGGAAGAAGGCTACCTACCCCGTGGTATTCGTCAGAACCTATTCCGTGAGAAGAGGGGCTCTGAGCGTGCCGTCGATATGCTTGTGGCAAAACTAAAGGGCGAAGAATTCGAAACAGAATTCCCAATGCCTGACTTTGATAGAGTAGATCCAAGCCCTGCCGTTAAAGATGTCACCAAAGTGAAAATCGCTTTAGTAACATCCGGTGGTATTGTACCGAAGAATAACCCCGATCACATTGAGAGTTCTTCCGCTTCTAAGTACGGTAAGTATGATATTGAAGGCGTAGGAGATCTCACAGAGGCTACTTATGAGACGGCCCATGGTGGATATGATCCAGTATACGCCAATGAAGACTCCGATAGAGTATTACCCGTTGATGTATTAAGAGATATGGAAAAAGAAGGCAAGATCGGCTCTCTCCACCGTTATTTCTACACAACAGTGGGTAACGGAACTTCCGTAGCCAACTCTAAGAAGTATGCCGCTGAATTTGCAGCAGAACTCATCAAAGATGGCGTAGAAGCCGTTATTCTAACCAGCACCTGAGGCACCTGTACACGTTGCGGTGCAACGATGGTTAAAGAAATCGAAAGAACAGGAATTCCTGTTGTTCATATGTGTACGATTGTACCAATCTCTCTTACTGTAGGCGCCAATAGAATCGTACCAACGGTTGCCATCCCTTATCCTTTAGGAAATCCAAAGCTTTCTAAAGAAAAAGAGTATGACTTAAGAAGAGATCTTGTAGTAGAAGCTTTAAGAGCTTTAGAGACTGAAGTATCTGAACAGACTGTATTCTAAAGTGTTATGAATCAAGAAGGGGACTTTTGCCCCTTCTTGATTTTTCACTGTAACAAAGATCGGTCTTATGTTTTAAGACCTTATTTAAGACAATGTATTAAAATCTAAGACGGAGTTTTGTTCCGCATTCATCACATGGAGGTTAGCATATGAGTTTTCCCGTTATTAAAAATGTAGCATTTACTTTAACACATACCCCTAATTTATTGCTGGAATTTGGTACCACACAGCATAGTGAGCACCTATCAAACCCAGACAGCGAGTATCTGAAGAATCTTCCCACAGCTTTAAGAAGCTATGAAGATGCGGTGAATTACGCACCGAATCAAGCGTATATCGGCAATATCACACCGGAGGAATTAGATACCATTCAAAAACCATGGTACGAAAACAGTCCGAAGGCTTCACCTAAGGGCGCTTTTGGTTATATTGGTGATGAAGTCTCTTTCCTTGGCTTAATCTACCTATGCGATGTTTTTGGCTTGGTTCATTTAAAAGATTCTTTTGTAGATACGGTGAAGAAGGCCTTAGTGGCTCTCCCTTACTTTACACAAGAAGAAGCGGAAAAAATTAAAGGAACCGAATTGAGCGAATTAGAAAAAATCGTGTCAGAAGATGG
>CAYJGI010000017.1:0-15289 GCA_964369705.1 uncultured bacterium | reverse complement strand
TTTAGGTTCCTTTATTTTTGTCCATCCTTCGTTTTCAAGTTTTTCTTTTAATTTCCAGTCTGTCTTAGGAAGTTGTTTTACATATTTCACAATTGGCTCCATTCATTATATAAATAATCCGTAGGATTATTTATCAGGCATTCACAGCGGTTGCCGCAAAGCGGCGAGCTGTGAGCCATAGGATTAAGTGTTTATATTAGCAAAGCTAATATAAATAATCTTAAGTAAATCATAACACAGAGAAAATAATGTTTCAAATTCATTTCAGTTGAGAAGAACCGGTGTATAGACGCCTACAAATCCTACCGAATGGCAAAATGCTTTTTCATGGGTACCCGCTTATAGCGTAACAGTTTTTTTGTAGTGAGTTAGTAATCTTTGGTAATTGCTGTGTGCTGATAAATTCTCGCCAAAAAAAACAAAACGGATAGCATACACTATCCGTTCAGATTGATTTTTTGGTTATAGAAAAATCCACCATCTCTGAAAATCAGGGCTGTTTTAGTCGATTTTATCGAAGATTAGATTTCCCCCGGGGTATCTTGCAATATAGTGAAAATCCAGGGATTTTAGGAGTTCTACCGCATCTTTAAAGCCGGTGGCAATCGTCCCCGGTTTGTGGGCGTCACTTCCTAAGGTCAGGATCACGCCACCCAGTTCACGATATCTCTTTAGGATACTGGTATCAAGGAAAGGATCCTTGAGGTTATAGCGAATTCCGCCGGTATTGAGTTCAATCCCCCGCTTCGTATCAATTAAGTAGAGTAGGATCTCATCGATTAAGTCGGTATGATCAAAGTAAGATAAGCGGTTATCACCATAGGGTGCATAACGGCGAATGACGTCTAAGTGGCCGAGTACATTAAAATAAGGAATGTTCTTAATACATCTTAGTGTATAAGACAAAAACTCAGTAAAAGCTTCATGATGGGGTAGCTCGTACAAGGGACACTCTTTATCGTACAGGTCGTAATCATTCGTCGTATGGATAGAGCCTAAGATGAAGTCGTAGCTCTTATCTTTGAGATAATGGAGGATGTCTTTCATCAAAAAAGACTGAAGACCCAGCTCAAGGCCCTTAACGATTTGGATTTTGTCACCATATTTTTCGCGCATTTCAATGATATTTTGAGAAAAAGCCTTATAATCAAAATCAAAGGTGTATCGTGGATCGGGATACTCTAAGTCGATATGGTCGGTGAAGGCAAGTTCAGCTACGCCTTTATCAAGGGCGCTTAAGATCATGGCTTCCATCGTTACATCACAATCGATAGAGAATGAAGAATGGACATGGTAATCATAAAACATAATGGGCTCCTTATTTCGCTTCTTTTAATTGGCTAGGAGGCTTCGGCAAGTTTTCGCCGATGGCATCAAAGATATTTTGAGATAGTAGAGGCTCCGTGCCTACCATAGGGAAATCACCACCACTGCCGTTTCCTACTAAAAACATGGACAATGACACATGGGGTAAGAGGTGGGCAACAAAGTAGAAGGGGATTTTCTCTGCATTCACAACGAAGATACTGTCAAAACCTCTCTCTAATAAACGGGGCTCCGATACAAGATCCCATGGCGTAGCGAAGTACAGCTTGTGCTGATTAAAGAAATCAGGCTTTAAGTTTTGGCGATCTTGTCTGTTTTTATCCAGGCGATCTTGATGGTTTTTTTGATCTGATAGCCAGCCATCAAAGATGGATGGTGTTAATTCTTTGATACCCATTTGATAAAGGGTACCGGCAATGTCTTTGTGGATTGATTGGATTTGGGCTTCTTTTGCGAGAAGCTCTTTTTCTTTTTGCTGGAGCTTCCCTTGAAGGGATACGAGCGCCTCCTGAACATCACGCATTTTGCTGTAGGTGCTGCGGATTTCCAGTTCTGTTTCTTCGTTTTGATTGGTAGGGGTATAGAATAAACGGGCAAAAAATCCCCGAGGTGCTTCTTCTTCCTGCATAGAGTCTTTGAGCCTTTGCACACGCTCAGAAAAACTGTGAAGGCGCATTTTTTCGATCTCTATTTGGTGTAAGAGCTTGTCCAAGGAGAGGGTAAGCTGTTTTTTCTCTTCTTCTTTTTGCTTTAAGTCTTCTTCTTGGGCGGATAGGGTAAAACAAAGGGTGAATTTACCACTGGTGATTTTGGAAGAGACCATGGAGGCCAGTTCTTCTTCTCTCAGGTGACTTTCTTTCTTTTGGAAGGCAGAGCTATAGTCGTGACCCTCTTTTAAGAGATCGTCATTAAAAGTCCCCATAATAAGGGCATTGTGATCTTTTGAGAATTTGCGATCGCTTTTTAAAGTCATAAAGAGATCTTCTAAGGTTTCGTTTTCGCCGACGACTAAGACACTCTTATTATTGCGAGTAAACTTGAGTAAAGTATCTTTCATAAGGAGTAGGGGAACTTCTTCTGTAGAGAGGACGCTTAGGACGTTTTTGATGAGTCTTTCAGAAGTGATTTTCTCTATGTCATTCCCATGGAAAAGATGGTTCGCCGCAAAAAAACGGGGGGATATATCAGAGTGCTTTAAGACGTTGCTTTCAGAAAGCACACTATAATCAAAACCGCAAAGATTATTAAGAAGCCCATAGAGTGGTGCTGTCACTTCCATGCGGGATAGTTCTTTCGGTGATGGTTTTTTATCGAACAAAATGAGAAGGGCGCCTTCCATTTTGCCCCATACTTGAGCGGTATACGTATCCTCTGCCCCTTTGCAAGTGATGGTCATATGATCTAAAAGGACGGAGGTGTCAAACTGAGTGCCAAAAGAATAGCAATATCCGTCTGTAATTGTGCCTTCCAGTAAACCATCGATGATGGTGAATGTATGGTCCCCATTAAGGGGTACTTTATGTTGTAAGTACTGATGTACGTAAGAGACTTGATTTTTGATAGACTGCAATGCCAAACCCTCCTTTTTATTACTTCTATTTTATAACAAAATGGAGAAGAATGAAACAAAAGTTAAAAAATAATTGGATTTTTTTAAAAAAAAGTGTAAAATAAGACGTATGATTTTTTTAAAGAGAGTAGAGAGGTGATTTTTTTGATCGAAACCATGGTAGTTGTTTTTATCAGTTTGAGTTTTGGTATTTTGCTGATTCGCATTATTGGTCGTACCAAAGGATCCAGAGACCCCATTATTGAATACTATAAAAACAATGATTTTAAGGCGGCTTTACGCTTTGCGGAGAAAGAACTTACAAGCCCTCAATTAGACAATAAGAAAAAAGCACTGCGCCAATATGACATGGCAGTATGTTATAATCGTATGGGCGAGTTTCAAAATGCCTTGGATGTACTGCAAGAGCTTGACATTATTTCTCTTCAAAAAGAGTATCATCAAGAGTATAACAGTCTTTTCGCCTTTACTTTAATGATGCTCAAAAAATCAAGGGATACGGCCATCGGTTATATCGGCAAAACCCGTGAATTCAATCGCTACAAGCGCCATCGAAACTTATACTTAACCAATTACTTAGTCATGGCTCAAATCGACTTAGATCGAAAAGAAGAAGATTCGGCAGACGTCCTCATTATTGAAGTCATTCGCCAAAGAACGCTCATGGAGCGAGGCCAGTTGAGTGACTATATTTACAAGCGCATGAGTGCTGCCTACTACGAACTGCAAGAAAACTATCTCTTAGGCCTCTTTTATTTAAGAATGAGAGATGATGAAGAGGCGGCAACGTATATGAACGCCGTTGTGAAGGCAGAAGTCCCTTGCTATATGACGACAAAAGCCAAAGAATTTATGGCAAAGTACGATGGCCCCATTGGAACCATCCGTACCATTGACGATATTCGTAAAGAGATTCAAGCAAGAAAGGCGGAGCGTCGCAACAAAAAATAACGCAGCCCCACAAAAAATGGTTTTCTGTTGACTCTTTTAGTAAAATAATGTATAATATACAAAGTAAAAATAATATTACCTCATCGAGTTCAGATGAGGTAGAGGCGCGATAATGATGAGTATGCTTTGGGAGGATTTGGCAATCCGGTGAAAAAAGCAAAAAGGCAGGTTCGCCGAAGTGGTAGTTTGTCTAGGCTACTGCGGGGTCTGTACTCAATAGGTACAGGACTGTCGCGCGACATGGATCCCACCTCTCGAGCGGTGCGCTATCTCACACGGGATTGATGGGGCTATGTTCGTGACACATTTTTCATGTCGTGATACCGCCGTCCTTATATCTTGGGACGGCTTTTTTTATACCTAATACAATTGTCTGGGAGGTTTTTGATATGATTAAAGTAGGAATAATAGGTGCCAGTGGAAGCATGGGCAAACAAGTAGCCAAAGCCGTCTTAGGTGATGACAATACCATGCTGGTGGCAGCCCTCGATGCCAGAGTATTTGGAATGGATATGGGAAACCTCCTTGAAGGAGCTGCCCTCGGCATTCCCGTTACCAATGATATAGATGAATTTATGGGGGCTAGACCCGATGTTGTCGTCGATTTTACCATTGCAGCGGCGGCAAAAATCAATGTACCTAAAGTACTGCAAAAAGGCATTGCCGTAGTCATTGGTACCACGGGCCTTAATGAAGAAGACATCTTAGGCTTCGAGCAGGTAGCAAAGGATCATAATACCGCCGTATTTATTGCGCCGAATTTTGCCATTGGTGGCGTACTCATGATGAAATTCGCCAAAGAAGCCATCAAATATATGCCCCACGTAGAGGTCATCGAACTCCACCACGATCAAAAACTCGATGCCCCCAGTGGAACGGCCATGAAAACAGTAGAACTCATGGCTGAGGAGCGCTCTCCCATGGTGCAAGGCTTAGAAAACGAAATCGAAAAACTGGAAGGGGCAAGGGGCGGCAATTACGAAGGTATGAGAGTTCACAGCGTAAGGCTTCCCGGTTTTGTGGCCCATCAAGAAGTCATTTTCGGTGGCCTCGGCCAGATCCTCACCATTCGCCATGATAGTTTAAGCAGAGAGTCTTTTATGCCCGGTGTTCTGTTAGCCATTAAAGAAATACAAAAATATAGCGGTTTAGTTGTAGGACTTGATAAACTTTTATAAACTTAAGAATATAATAGAGATATGATTTTAACCTTTGGAGGATTTCCCATGAAAAAAGACATTACCCTTGCCATCGTTGGAGCAACAGGAGCCGTCGGCTCAGAATTATTAAAAGTATTGGAAGAGAGAAATTTTCCCTATAAAAACTTAAAACTCATGGCCAGCGAAAGAAGCAAAGGTAAAAAAATAGACTACAAAGGCCAAACATACACCATTGAAGAGACGACGGAACACTCCTTTGATGGCGTGGACCTTGCTCTTTTTGCAGGGGGGCCTGCCAGTAGACTTTACGGAAGATTGGCACAAGAGAAAGGCTGTGTCGTCATTGACAACAGCAGCACCTTCAAAGGCACCAAGGCCTCATCGCAAATCCCAATTGCTCCACCATCATAATGACGGTAGCCATGAAACCAATATACGATTACAGTCGGATCAAGCGCATCATCGTATCTACTTATCAAGCAGTCTCCGGTGCCGGCGCCGGTGGTCCCATGGAACTGGAAAACCAAATGAAAGCCATGATTGATGGTAGATCCATTGAACATGACGTTTTTAAGCATCAGATTCTAAACAACGTAATCCCCCATATCGATGTATGGCAAGAAGATGATTACACAAAAGAAGAAATGAAGATGGTCTACGAAACACAGAAGATTTTCGATGACAAAGACTTAGCAATTACCGCAACCACCGTTCGTGTCCCCGTTATCAGAAGCCATAGCGAATCCATCTATATGGAGACAGAAGATGTGATCACGGTAGAAAAAGCAAGAGCGCTTTTTGAAGGGGGAGAAGGACTCGTTCTCATGGATGATCCCCGTAATGATATTTATCCCATGCCTCTCATGACCAGTGATACCGATGATGTGTACGTTGGCCGTATTCGCAGAGACTTGTTTCAAGAGAATGCACTCAATTATTGGGTAGTGGCCGATCAAATCCGAAAAGGTGCCGCCACCAATGCCGTACAAATCGGAGAAATGTTACTGAAAGATAACTTACTATAAGGAGATTCCTGTATCGATGAAAATACTTGTACAAAAATTTGGCGGAACTTCCGTCTCTACCCATGAAGCAAGGCTTGAGGCCATCTCTAAAGTCAAAGAGGCCCTAAAAGAAGGTTATCGTGTGGTAACGGTAGTCAGTGCCATGGGACGAAACGGTGCGCCTTATGCTACAGATACTTTAATTAATTTAGCAAGAAGCACTTATGCTGAGATTAAAGAGAGAGAGATGGATATTCTTCTCAACTGCGGTGAGATTATCTCCTCCGTCGTCTTTAATCAAGAACTACAAGGTGCCGGCATTGATGGTGCCGTACTCACCGGTGCCCAGGCGGGAATCTTGACCGATGATCAACATACGGAAGCTAAGATTATTGATATTGGCACTGGACGGATTACATCCCTCTTAGAGCAGAACAAAGTCGTCGTCGTGGCAGGTTTTCAAGGCGTTACGACCACGGGAGAATTAACAACTCTCGGCAGAGGTGGCAGTGATACAACGGCTACAGCGCTAGCCGCTGCCTTAAATGCAGAACTATGCGAAATCTATACCGACGTCGATGGTATTATGACGGCGGATCCCCGCATCGTTAAAGAAGCAAAGACACTGGACACCATCTCTTTTCAAGAAGCGAGAAATCTCTTTAATCAAGGGGCAAAAGTAGTTCATCCCAGGGCTGTGGAGTATGCCATGCGTAAGAACTTGCCGGTTCGTATTAAAAATACCTTTACGAATCACCGAGGCACCCTTATTACAGATCTTAGCGAAAAGAATGAGTCCATTTGGGATTTTGAAAATCCAATCATGGGCATTACTCAGATGGATGGCATTGTCCAAATCACTGTCAAAAACAACGAAATGCCTCAAGGTACATGGGAATATCAAGTATTTACCATCTTAGCCAATGCCGATATTAGTGTGGATTTTATTAATGTATTTATGAAGGAAGTCGTCTTCACCATCAAAGAAAAAGACGTGAAAAAAGCAGTAGAAATCTTAGTCGATCACAGCCTAAGCTACGAAATGATTGAAGACTGTGCAAAAATCAGCGCCGTAGGCACCAATATGAGTGAGATTCCCGGTGTCATGGCCAAACTCATGGAGACTCTAAGTCAAGCTAAAATTCCCGTTTTGCAAACGGCAGACAGTAATGTTACTATTTGGTGTCTCGTCAGTGCAAAACACATGAACAAAGCCGTCTTAGCACTTCATGAAGCTTTTGAACTATAAATATACGAAAACAAGATTGAACAGACAATTCCAAAATTTACCCACCACAAGGAGGAATTTTTATGTCATTTGGTAGACTTTTGACTGCCATGGTAACACCCTTTGACGAAAATTTACAAGTAAATTACGAAGCGGCCAAAGCGTTAGCAAAAAAACTAGTGGATGAAGGTAACGACGGTATCGTCATATGCGGTAGCAGGGGAGTATCACCGACCCTCACCCATGACGAAAAAGTGAATCTTTTTAAAGCAGTAAAAGAAGCTGTGGGTCATCGCGCCACACTCATTGCAGGAACGGGAAGCAATAATACGGCAGACAGTATCCTTCTGACACAAGAAGCGGAGGCCATTGGAATGGACGGCGCTATGCTTGTCACTCCCTATTATAACAAACCACCTCAAGAAGCCCTTTATGCCCATTTTAAGGCTATTGCAGAGAGCACCAACCTCAAGATTTTACTCTACAACGTACCCAGTCGTACCAGTTGCAATTTAGAGCCGGAGACGGTAGCCCGCTTAGCAGAGATTCCAAATGTCGTGGCTCTTAAAGAAGCAGCCTGCGATATTAACCAAATGACGCAATTAAAATCACTTTTGCCCAGTGACTTTGCCATCTATAGTGGCGATGATTCTTTCACACTTCCCCTCATGAGCCTCGGTGCTTACGGGATTGTCAGTGTGGCCGGCCACTGTGTAGGTACAGAAATCAAAGCCATGATCGAAGCTTTCTTAGCGGGCGATCACGACAAGGCTTTAGAGATCCACTTAATGCTTACGCCTTTCTTCAAAGACCTATTCTTTATCACAAACCCTATTCCGGTGAAGGCAGCCATGAATCTCCAAGGGATCAAGGCCGGTGGTTTAAGACTACCCCTCATTGATCCAACAGAAGAAGATGTGAAGAGGGTTCGTGAAGGATTATTAAAACTCAATAAACTATCTTAACAATTACAAAAAAGGCTACCATAGCCTTTTTTTGTTGTGCAAAATATGGTATTCTAAGAGTGTCTTTGAATAAAGAAGGAGTGATGATATGAAAATTGCATTATGCCAAATGAAAGTTGGTTTTGATAAAAAACAAAACATCGCCCATAGCCTTAAGCTGATTCGAGAAGCAAGGGAAAATGGGGCGAAGATGATCATATTGCCTGAGATGTTCCAGACGCCTTACAGCAACGATTATTTTAGAGAGTACGGCGAAGAAGAAAAAAGCAGCGAGACCTTAAAAGCCCTTCAGTCCATTGCAAAAGAATTGGGTGTATTTATTATTGGCGGAAGTTTTGCAGAGCTTCATGAAGACCGTGTCTACAATACGTCTTACATTATTAACGAAGAAGGAGAAGTGGTAAAAAAACACCGCAAAATCCACCTCTTTGATATTGATGTGAAAGGTGGTATTCGCTTTATGGAATCGGATACCTTAACGGGAGGCGATGAAATCACCGTAGTCGATAGCCCCATAGGGAAAATCGGTGTGGCCATCTGCTACGACATTCGTTTTCCCGAGCTTTTCCGTGCCATGAATGATGCCGGCGCCATTATGACGGTGATTCCCGGTGCTTTCAACATGACGACAGGGCCTCTCCACTGGGAGCTTCTGATTCGTGGAAGAGCCGTTGATTATCAGCAGTACATGGTAGCCGTATCCCCTGCAAGGGATGAAGAGGGTCCCTACGTGGCCTATGGCCACTCTATGGCAGTGGATCCATGGGGCAATATCTTAACGGAAGCTGGCCCCTATGAAGAAATTCGATATTTTACTTTTGATGAAAGTATTGTTAACCAAATGAGAGAAGCGATTCCCGTTTTAAAACAGCTCAAAATCAAAGCATAAGCTCTAAAGGAGTATTCATATGAACTATATTCAAGTCTATACAGGTAATGGTAAAGGTAAGACCACAGCGGCGGTAGGCTTAGGCCTGAGAGCTGCAGGGGCGGGGCTCAAAGTTTACATGGCCCAATTTATTAAGAGTATGCACTACAGTGAACTAAGCTTCTTAGATGGAGAAAAAATCCCGAATTTTGTAGCAAAACAATATGGCCATGACTGCTTTATTGATAAAGATCCTACGCCCATAGATGAACAAAAAGCAAAAGAAGCCCTCATCGCCGTCACTGAGATTATTGAGTCCGGCGCCTATGATGTGGTGATCTTAGATGAGATTAGCATCGCCACGTATTTTAACTTCTTTACAACGGAAGAAGTCTTAAATCTATTAGACAAAAAACCAATAGGGGTAGAGCTTATTTTAACCGGTCGTTATATGCCGGAAGAAATTATCGAAAGAGCAGACCTAGTCACAGAAATGAAAGAAGTCAGGCATTACTACCAACAAGGGGTAGAAGCAAGGCTTGGTTTTGAAAAATAAAAGGAATGAAGACGAATGGATTATAAAAAAAAGCCACCCCAAAGGACGTCCTATTATCGCTACGAAGGAAAACGTCGTGAGGAAGAGCCGATCAATCAAAAGAAAAGTAGAAAAAAAATAAAATTAGGTTACGTCTTTGTGGCGATTATTTTAGCAGCTGCCATCTTCTTTGCCCTTCAGTCCATTGATCAGAAACCGCTCTTTGGAAGTGATCATGGTTACGAAGCACAACTGGAAGCCTTTGTGACGGAGTACGATACGACGCTTCAGGTTTTTCACCGTGGCGTGCAGAAGACGACAGATACTATGAGTGATGAAGAGCTTCGCTTAATAAACGAAGTGAGAACACGCTTTGAGACTCCCAGCGATACCACAACATTAGTCAAAATATTAACCCAAAGTGATCTTATTAAGTATTCTTTAGGGAAAGAGGTATCCCTTCGGGGGTTTGTTTATCGCTTCAAGGATGTGACGGGACTTAATACACCGGAGGCCATCATCGAAGGCCTATCTCTTACATATGAAAATTCCCCCTTTACCATGGGTGACCATACCGTGGGTGTTATTACTTTTCAGGCAGAAAATGCAGAAAACTTAATGGTGCCAAAATCAAAGCATAACGGAGGCTCCTTCATAGAAGGATATCCTTTTGGCGGTGCGGGATTTACCACTGGAAGTGATGAAATCATCGGTGTCCCAGAATGGCTCTTTGTAGAAAAAGCCAAAATCACATCGGCCACGCTCTATGAACTGAAAGCAGATGGGACTTGGTACGAAATGGGAATTTATGATGAGTCCACGGAGCAATTCATATCCTAAGAAGTTAGGACGACAGGGCGACTTCATTGTGAAGGCAAAATTGACAGCGCCTCTTGGATGTGATATTATGAATCAGTCAAGTAATTAAAAGCGTAAATCTCTATGGGGATTTATGCTTTTATTCTTGTTAAGCGTGTAAAGACACCGAACACAATTGAAATATAACAATGTCCTTACAATCATTTAGGAGCACTATGGATAAAAGAGCAGAAGAAACCAATCTATCAAAAAAAGAAAGCTTAATGGGTACCATGAGTATACCAAAACTCATGTTGCAATACTGCTTACCGGCAGTTCTTGCGATGATTATCATGGGGATACAAGGCATGATTGATGGCATGTTTGTGGGAAAATATATTGGAAACAATGCCCTGGCCGGCGTGAATATTGCCACACCCTTTATGCAGATCATCTTTGGCACCAGCATGATCATTAGTATAGGCAGTCAAAGCTATGTAGGGATGAACCTTGGATTAAAGCATATTGAAAAAGCTCAAAATGCATTTAAGACTTTTTTTATGATCATTTCCGGTATTGCTGTTTTGATCACCGCTTTTGGAATCACTTTTAATGAGCCCATTGCCATCGCTTTAGGTGCCGATGAGGTGCTTATTGTCCATGCGTCTACATATATTAAAGTCATCTCTTTTTTTGCCCTTCCCATGTGTGTTATGTTTTATTTTGGTTTTTTATCAAGAGTTATTGGGAAGCCTGAGCGTTATTTCTATGGATCAATCGTCAGCGTAATAGTCAATGTATCGCTGGATTACCTATTGATTGTAAGGCTTAATATGGGTATTGCCGGAGCAGCTTTTGCCACCGGGACTGCATATGTTGCTGCGCTTTTGTTTGTTATATGGCCGATGGTAGACAAGAAGAATACAATTAATGTTTTCAGAGGAAAATTCACCACCGAAAGTATTGGGCAAGTGCTTTATAACGGTAGCTCAGAGGGTATTAATTCGATTTCTGTTGCGATCATTGCATTTTTATTTAATATTTCGCTGATGAATCTTGTAGGCGCCAGCGGTGTTACGGCATTTACTGCTATTAATTATGTGGGGACGCTGGGTGGCTTACTACTCTTTGGCATTTCCGATGGAATCGGACCTTTAGTAAGCTATAATTTTGGAATGCATGACGATCAAAGGGTCAAAAAAATCATGAAAGCTTCTTATATTTGTAATGGTTGTTTTGGGATACTGTTATTTTTAATCCTATTTTTCTTTGGCGAAGTGCTTGTCAATTTTTTTATTCAGGACAGTCCGGAGCTCGTCGATCTTGCAGTGAATGGAGGTCGTTTTTATGCGTTTTCTTTCCTTTTATCGGGATTTAATATATTGAATTCAGGGTATTTTACTTTTATTGGCAAGGGATTGGAGTCAGTTTTGGTTGCAGCCAGTAGAGGCTTTGTTTTTGTCAGCCTGGGGATTTTGGTTTTACCGAGATTTTTTGAAATCAATGGGATTTGGTTGAGCATTCCTTTTGCTGAGTTTTGTGCTGCAATAGTGGGGATTATACTGTTAAAAACAACGGAAAAAAGGCGATATGAGAACCGTTTTTTAATCGATGGGGATCGTGATGCTGTGTAACACAAATGAAAGCGGCATATGTAAAGAGATAAAACACACCACAAAAAAAGACACAAACCGATGATTGGTTTGTGTCTTTTTGATTGTTGATAGCATCTTACTATTACCGCCGCTATGATCGGTGGTTTAACGGTTGTTGTTTATGATAGGTGCATCTCAAGGAGCATGGTAATGTCTTTCATGATGATGTCATTACACTCCTCAAAGAGCAGCTCGTGGCGATGATCTTCGTATAGTTTTGTTTGTACGTTCCTTTGACCTTTTGCTGTGAGCTTTTTTTGAAGCCTTGGAATGTCTTTACCGTATCGATTAATGGGATCCATTGTGCCGGCCAGTAGATAGATGGGAAGGTTCTTGTTTTGATAGCTTAGGGAGTCCCTTTGATGTTGGCTATCAATCATGAGTCCATAAAGTGATGTGAATCCGCCTCCTGTAAAGACGTATCCACAGAGAGGATCTTTGATATATTTGGTGACTTCTCTCTCATCCCTTGAGAGCCAATCGAATTTTGTTTTTGGGTTTTGGTATTTTTTGTTATTACTGCCAAAGGAGAGTTTATCGAGAAAGGTGCTGGGTTTTCTTTTGTTTTTACCTATGGATAGGAGTCTTGCCACCTGAAGGCCAAAGGGCGCCAGCGGATTATACGTTGCAACACCTGTTAGTACCACGGCTTTGTATAGATGGGAAGCTTCTCTGAGCATAGAAAGCGCCACCATGGAGCCCATGCTATGGCCAAGCAAAAAGAAAGGAACTTGCGGAAACATCTCACGGCCTTTTTTAGTAACTGTAAGGGCATCATGAATCAAAGTCTTATGGCCCTCCTCCTCAGCAACAAAACCAAGGGGATCGCCTTCAAAGAGCGATTGACCGTGGCCGGCATGGTCATGGCCAATCACTGCAAAACCTGCCTGCACCAAGTGGGTAATAAAAGGCTCATAGCGCTCTAAGTGTTCGGCCATACCGTGGGTGATTTGGAGAATTCCCTTAGGGGGAGTGGCTACTTGGTACGTATAAAGATGAATAGGGGTTTTTTGATTATGACTTAAGAAGGTTGTAATCTCTTTTTGCACGGGGAAAGGCTCCTTTAGTGGGGATTGACATGGATCAGACAGCTTTTGACCGTCGGATAAGCCTCATGAATCTTATGATTGATTTCTTGCGCGATGGCGTGACCTTCATTGACGGTGAGCGCGCCTTCTACTGAGATTCGAGCATCGATGTAGAGCTGTGTGACGTGGTATCTTGTATGAATCGAATCAAGATGAAGGACGCCCTCTGTATTCTCCACGAGGGCTTTAATGTGTTCGTAGGTCTCAGGATCTACGGCTTTGTCGGTGATTTGGTCGATGACGGTGATAATAATATCGTAACAAACCTTAAAAATCAATAGACCGATGACCATAGATGCAATGGGATCGAGGATGGCAAAGCCAAAATAAGCACCAAGAATTCCAAGGAGTGAACCGAGAGAAGAAAACGCATCGGAGCGGTGATGCCAGGCATCGGCCAGCATACCGGTACTGTTTGTTTTGATGGCAGCTCTTTTGGTATAGTGATACATCCATTCTTTGACCAGGATACTTAAGATGGCGGCAACAATTGGGAGTAGGGATGGTCTTGGAAGCACTGCGCCGCCGGCAAAAGCAATAATAGACTCCACCCCGGATTTCATAATCTCAAAGGCAGTAAATCCTAAGACAACGGCCAATAGGAGAGAAGCCACGCTTTCCATTTTTTCGTGACCGTAGTTGTGGTCATCGTCGGCATCTTTTTGGCTCATTTTTGCGCCGAATAAGACAATAATGGTGCTAAAAACATCACTCATTGAATGGACAGCATCACTGATCATGGCAGCACTTCTACCAAAAATCCCTGCAAATAATTTAAAAAGGAACAAAATCGTATTCACTAAAATAGTGTTCTTAGATACTCGCTGGATTAATTGTCCCCGCTGTTCTCTATCCATAAAATCCTCCTCATAAAAATACCGTGGGCAACGATGTCCCACGGTAAGTATAAAGCGATTGAATTGCCTTATTCCTATTATATACCCATTGCATGTGATCGCTACCATCAATATACAAAAAAGATGTATTTTTAGTCAAGCCTAACATTTTTTATGGGGATTGTTTTTTTATTTAGTCCTGAGAAGGGGACGGTGCGGTCTCTTCTTCTGCGGGAATGGGATCTTCAATAACGACTTTTGTTTCTTTCTTTGTTTTACTTTTGCGTTTGAAGTGTTTTTCTTCCGGCATTTCTTTTTCTAACCTACAATAGAGGTAGCGGAGATTGTGTTTTTTGATGGGGTATTCAAAGGCAAGGAGTGTACGCTCTAAGACAAAACCAAGTCCAAAGACAATAATGACGGTACCAAGGCCAATGGGACCCTTCAGGAGAAAACCACCGATTAAAGCCGTGGCATCCATGGCGATACGAATATTGCGAATCTTGATTTTGTACGTTTTGTTAAGGCCGAGCATTAGACCATCCCTTGGACCGGAGCCTAAGTGGGTGGCCATATAAAGACCGATACCAAATCCCAGTACAACAACGGAGAGAAGACAAAGAAGTGTCTGGCTCCATAGAGCTTCGGGGTAGGGAACAAGCCCTGTATAATCGATCAAGTCAATAAAAGATCCAACAAAAATCATATCACAAAGGGTACCCAACATGGGATAAATCCGAAAGAAGAAGATGTTAATTAATATGAAGAGCAGTGTTACGAGCTGATTGACCTGGCCTAAGGTAAAGGGGGTATGGTCACTGATTCCCACAAAAAAAGCACCCCATGAGTTCATGCCAAGGGCACTGTTACGCCCCATAACATTGGCCAAACCAATTAAGAAAAATCCAAATACCATAATAGAAAAACGGATGATAAAGTGTTTTGTATATTCTTTATCCTTAAATTTCATAATCATTTCTTTTGGATTGTAGATCGATAAAACACTTTTTTTGTTTGCTGTGGATTCCATGTAATATACCTACTTTTTTAATAAAAATTGATCACTACTGTATTATAGTGTTTTCATATGAAAATAGCAACGAAATCAGCCATTTTATTACAAAAAAATTTAGCAAAAAAAATAATCCTCCATGTAAGCATAAAAAAAGACCAGGTAAATCATAAAAAGTAAAAAAACAAAGAGAATGTAATGGCTACAACTTAGTCTAAACAAGGGTTTTGATTGTATTAGATATTATCATAATATCATTAAAAAAAACAATAGAAAAAAGCCGGTTTACCAAT
>CAYJGI010000016.1:4284-15415 GCA_964369705.1 uncultured bacterium | reverse complement strand
TGCTTAGATATAATTTTGAAAAAATCGATTTCATTGATGAAAAAGTGAATTTAGGATTTGATTCTCCACTTGATTTGCACTGCACTTATACAAGAGATCAAATTTTAGTAGCCCTTGATTTTATGAAGCCTGGAACAGTGCGTGAGGGTGTTAAGTATTTGCCTGAAAAGAACATAGATGTTTTCTTTGTGACACTTAATAAATCCGATAAAGATTACTCACCAACTACGATGTATAACGACTATTCGATTAATGATATACTCTTCCATTGGCAAAGCCAAAGCACCACGAACGAAACCTCTCCTACTGGTATGAGATATATAAATCACAAGGATACAGGTAATAGAATTTTACTTTTTGTTCGTGAATTTAAAACCGATAAAATACTAAATTCTGCATCTGCTTATACATTTTTAGGCACTGCAAATTATGTGCGTCACGAAGGTTCAAAACCTATGAATATCACTTGGAAACTTGATAAAGCAATTCCTGCAAAATTCCTTAAAAAGACGAATAAACTGGTGGTGGGATAATGATAAACGTAGTAGCTGCCCTTATTTGGCAAGATGATAAACTGCTAATTTGCAAAAGACCAAAACACAAATCGTTACCACTGCTTTGGGAGTTTCCTGGTGGTAAGATTGAAGCTGGAGAAACTGAATTTGAGGCTCTAAAACGAGAAATCAAAGAAGAATTAGATATAGTTATTGAAACTGAAGATATTTTTGGAGAAACGATCTACCATTCGAACTCTTGGCAAAGTATTCAAATGGTAGTAAAATGGTAGTAAAATAGTAGTAGAATGAACATGGCGCATGCAACTCGAAAATCAAAGCATAGAATATAAAAGAGAATACACTGACGAAACAAAAAAGACGGTGATAGCTTTTGCAATACTTGGTGCAGACTACGGACTTCCTCGCCTATGTGATCATTATAAAAAAAGGAGAAGTATAAGAATGAAAAACATAACACTCGGCACAACTTACGGACAAGTAGGTAAATGGGTACTTATGGCGGCACTTGTTTTGCTATTGATATTTGTTTTTTCGATTGACATGATGGCGTTTATTGACGACTCGGATCTTGGGGATGGTGGCGAATTGGCGAGCGGTGATACCTATACGATGCAAGGTAATGTCACGCTCAGTGGCGGTGTCAATATTTATGGTACTTTAATCATTTCACGGGGTGGGACGCTCACCGTACCATATACAATATCGATTAATGTTTACGATGGCGGCACAGTGACTGTCGAAGACGGCGGTCAGTTGATTATTACCGGAGGCAGCAGTATTCACACTGGCGGCAACTTGATTGCCTCAGCGCTTCCCGGTGGAGCCGATGTTACAACCGATGCCATAATCGTAGGGGATGATGGAACTATGGCAAATAGCGGTACGGTTACGATTGAAGCCGGTCGTATACTGGATATAAAAGATGGCGCTACATTCAGAAGTAGCGGTAGCGTTGCGATAGACGGAGCGATTAATGAAAATAGCCTCTCTTGGCCTGCTGCAGTGCTGCGCATGGGCAGCAAGCAGATGAGTGCGCCCGATTACAATCCGGCTGCAACCAACAATCCGATTCCGCCAATCGGTGCAACCGTGAATATCGAGAACGGCACTGTCACAGTAAACGGTGACTTTGTTCCCAATAATGCACGTTTTATTGTAAGCTCCAATGCGATGGTAAACGTAAATTCAAGTGTAGCCGTGGCAGATGGCTACAACTTAGCCAGTGGGAATATAGAGGAATGGTTTATATTCACCCTCACCAATGCCGGCACATTCAACATCAATGTCGGAAATGAGGGTGGCACCAACAACGGAAGTGCACTTTATCTGACGCCCAACAGCAAAATCATAAACCAAGGAAAACTCATTGTAAAAGACGGTGGTTCTCTCATCGCGATGGAGGGTAGTGTCATAGATAATGACATTGACTTGGTTAATGACGTACAAGCCGGCGAGATGCTTGTAGAGGGCAAGTTCACTGTGTTAAAAAGGCTTCCCCTTACTAGTGGTGTAGCTTCAGGTGAGGAGCTGGGTACGATCGCCTTCCAAGGGGGGAGCGCCACCTTGGCTTTTGCCGATGGTTTGGCTGATACGCCCGAGTCGCTTATAGGGGATGGCGCTTTTTTATTGAGTGATGCGCCGGCTACAGTAGGTAGAGTGGAGGCGCAGTTACTCTCTTTGGGCCATAATGCAGGGGACCCCAGTGGCAGTGAATTTAGGACAGGTCTCTTCACCATCACGCAGGGCACAGGTACCTTGAACGGAGCCTACAGTGCGCATATTCTTGCTGAAGGGAATACGATTACAGCCAAGGCAGGAACCGCTGTGATTGTGAACAACCGAGATGTTGCAGTAGAACCTGCCTCCGCTGTGCTCTTGGGCAATATCATAATGAGTAAGGCGGCACGACTAGAAGTGCTCACAGACTTTCATGTGGGTGCCGGTGGAAGCCTATTGATAGACGGGGATCCCAATGAAAACGAAAGTACACTTAGTGCCAATCAGGGCTCTATTCACGGAATCGAAAACATCAAATCAATGGCCGATGACGGACAACTTAAAATCTACGGTGATATCAGTGATTGGGCCACCCTCTCCTCCGGGCAACAGGCTGAAATAACAAGCACCTTGAGATTGGTACGCTTAGACAGAAACTTTGACCCCAATAACCGATACTACGCCTATATTTCCCTGTGGGGCGATACATATAGCGACCCCAACCTACAAAATAAGTTGTGTACCATGCCGGTAACGATTTCTCCTCGCCAGGACGATACCTTCCTTGGCTGGAGTACTGCGCCGGTTGACGGTAGTACAGTCATCGATATGGATGGATTTACCGACACACGCTTAAGTCCCGGCCAAACCATCTATGCCAAGTGGCAGTCTGACATACGACCCGACATACAGCCCGAGCCGACACCTATAAAGATTGAAAAAATCTTCCTATCTGCGGATCAGCTATCGGAAAGATTGCTTGTATTTGATGTGGGCACGATCACTTTTAACAAAACCGCTATTGACGACATCGCAAGACAGGCAAAAACGGTGACGAATCCCACAGGCATCATAAGCATTACCTTCCGCCCTGCACAAGGCTTAACCGCCGATGAAATGCTACTTGCGGGAGATGGCAACGTGTATGAGCTAACGATTGAGACGCGAGATGGCATGGCTATAACGGACTTTTCCGGTGGCGTTATGAGCGGATGGAATGGTAGCACTCCTTGGAATCTTGCCCTTACAGGCTTTGCCAGGGTTACAACAACTGAGCATTTACCCTATGGCGTCACAGCAGGACAGTTCGGTATGTTCAATCTGAGAAATCAGCTTGCTACATACAAATACACAACTTATAATAAGATCCTAAAGAGAAGCACCTTCTACACCTCTACTTTTTCTAACTACGCCGCAATGCAGGTTGAACACCCCTTTACAGATGTAGAGGAAAATGTTTGGTACTTCAACGATGTAATGAATGTTTATTTAAGAGAACTGATGCTTGGCGTGACGAGTACAACCTTTGAACCAAAATCACATACCACAAGAGGCATGGTCGCTGCAATACTTTACAGGCTGGCAGGGAGCCCTGCTGAAGCCGATGTTTTAGATTACAACGGCTTTCAGGATGTCGGCAAGAACACCTGGTATGAGCTTGCAATCAGTTGGGCGAATAAGCACGGTGTAGCCAAAGGCCACAGTGATGAGCTATTCTTGCCCGACGGCAATATTACCCGCGAACAGATTGTGACAATGCTATGGCGCTTTGTTGGTAGCCCCGACCCCACCATAGACAGCTTGGGTTACATAGATGCAAACGAAGTATCCGACTGGGCTATGGACGCCGTGCTCTGGGCAGTTGAAGCGGGTGTGCTGCTTGGAAGCGATCAAAACACCCTTGATCCACAGGCTTTTGCAACACGGGCAGAGATGTCAGCATTTTTAGCACGCTTCACACAGGTGCAATTTGACAGCATTGAGTGGAGCCCTATCACTAAGCACTGATATGAACAGCGTACGATAGAAAAGGGCTGTACCATTAAACGCCCTCGAACAAAAAAAGAAAACGAGCTACCTGAAAGGGATAGCTCGTTTTTATATGCAATAAAAACTACGGCGAATGATGTTTTATCAGATATTATATGAAAAAAGCAGTAATAGCCTTTCTTGCAGATTACAGGGCTTTTATATGTTACAATATAGATACAAACACATTTAATGAAACAGGAGATCGTAAATGAGTAAAATAATCGTATTATTTGAAGTGGTGCTAAAGGCAGACGGTAAAGAGCAATATTTGACACTGGCAGAGCGTCTTAAGGCTATGTTATCCAGTGCAGAAGGATTTCTTTATGCCGAGCGTTTTCAGAGCTTAAGCACAGAGGGAAAACTCCTATCCATGAATATCTGGGAGAGTGAAGAAGCAGTGGAGAAATGGCGCAATCAATTAACTCATCGTATGAGCCAAAGCGAAGGCAAGAATCGGCTTTTTGAAAGCTATAAAATCACCGTATGCCAAAGCCTTCGGGAGTATACCCATGAGGATCGAGCCTCTGCTCCTGAAGATTCCAATGGGTTTTTCAGACTAAAGTAATTGTTTTCTTGTATATAGGTGTATTTAGATAGACGGTTTTTTATTTACCAATGTCAATGTATGATTATAAACTTAGCTCAATATCTTATTGGTATGTGAGAATAGATAGCACTTGCATGTAGAAACATTGCATTTTGAAGCTGCTCTTCTAAAATTTGTTTTTGTATAACTTTTTGTTCTTCAGAGCAATTTAAAGGCCCCAGAGAAGCCTTTAAGACAGTGGATTTATCTACTTTTAACTCAATATACGGAATAATATAACCATGTGAGTTCCTATAATGGATATCAAATATTTTCACTTATTGTTTTTTTGGTATACTAACAATGAGTCTCACTTCCTCTTCGTGCTTGAAATACGGACTTTTGAAGAGTAAACTCAACTCTTCCAAGCGATTAGCGACCACTTCTCTAATAACAACTTCATCTTTTTTTGTATACGATACAATGAGTTGATCTAACATTTTTCTAATTATAGACTCCTGCTCATGTGTGTCATAAACAACAGGTGATACGACATAACGGGTACAGTTTGGTTTATTAAAGTATAATTGGTCTTTTAGGTCCATACTATCAAAACCAATATTGAAACCTTCATACATTTGTCCTTTGGAATAATAATTCCACATGGTTAAAGCATCGTTATTTTTAGAAAATGAACAAACATAGTGATCGCATTCTAACCTAGTCCCCCACACATGCCCTTTTTTTTCATACGGTAGATAGATAGTTCGAGAAGGATTAATGAATATAAAAAAATCATAGAGCTCTTTAGTTAATTTATCTTCTTGTAGCATTTTAGAGCAAACTGCTTGATACATTGCTAATGTACTTTTGCCTTCCTTCATATCATTTAAGCAATCATATCTGCTGGCCCACAAAGTAATATGATTCTCATTCTTGAACAGAATAGAGCGAAAGCCAAAGGATGATGTATAATGGTATACCATCCCATTAAAATTATCCTCTAAAGAAGGATTCATAGTTAGTTGAGCAAGGAAATTTTCCAAATGGCTGGGAGGATTACTTAACATAGTGAGTCACCTCGATTCGGGTATTTGATATAGATCTCTGCTGGTCACATACCTTTTTTATAATTATACTATAACACTTGACAACAATAAAGAATCATCGTAACGTTACAACCTCCACATGGGAGTTTAGCCCACTTATCCCCCTCCCTTGAAGTCTGAATCGTCTTTTGGTATCATAGAATAGTAGTAGCAATGATTTTACGGAACATGAGGTACAACATGAAAGCAAAAAAAATATTATACCTTACCATTGGAGTGGTGGGTCTAAGCCTCGGGATTCTCGGGGCGGCACTGCCTTTTATCCCTGTTTTTCCTTTTATACTCACAGCGGCTTATGGCTTTGGAAAAAGCAGTGATCACCTGAGTGCTTGGTTTCAAAACACGAAGCTTTACCAAAAGAATCTGGATTCCTTCGTGAAAGAGAGGCGTATGACGGCAAAAACCAAATGGCGAATCATCCTATCGGTCACACTCCTGATGGGCTTTGGCTTTATGATGATGAAGGATGTTCCCTTAGGGCAAGGGGTGTTGGTCTTTATATGGATTTGCCATATTGTGTATTTTGGTTTTGTTGTAAAAACCATTCAATAATTCCGGTATCTCTTCTAAAACAGCCACGGGAACGAAGAAAAAAACAAGCAAAAAAAGCGTCCATCACGATGATTGGGCGCTTTTTTGATTGCCTTGCAGCAGGGCTTCAATGAATAAAAGAAAAGACCCCTTATACATAGCATATAAAGGATCTTTAGGAGGAGTTAAGAATCTATGCCTTGCGTACATAGACCACTTACTGTTATTCTTGGGGGGTGTTTGCCACAAAGGCGAAAGAAAATTCAGCACTGACGCAGAGTTTGTTTTCCACGTAGCCCTTACCCTTTGCAAAGACGAAGGGCGCTTTGACTTTAATGACTTCGCACACTGTTTTGAGTACATCACCGGGTTTTACGGGGTTTTTGAACTTCACTTCTTTCAGAGAAGAAAAGTAAGGTGTCTTTCCTTCCGTATCTTCCTTTTGGAAGGCGGCACAGATGGACTGCGCCAATATCTCGCATAAGATGACGCCGGGGACTACGGGATTTCCTGGGAAATGCCCATCCAAAAACCATTCGTTGCCGACAATCGTCTTGACGCCGTGGGCTCTTCCTTCTTCATCCACAGTGACTGCATCGATGAGGAGCATGGAATCACGATGGGGGATTAGTGTTTTGATTTGTTGTTGATTCATGATATCTCCCATTTTATGGTAGTTTTTGGAAAGCGACGCAAGCATTATGGCCGCCAAATCCAATAGAATTAGATAGGGCAACGGTAATGTCTTTTTTAATGGCTTTATTTGGTACATAATGTAGGTCACAGATAGGATCATTCTCCTCTAAGCCTATGGTTGGAGGGATGATGCCTTCTTTGAGTGCTAAGATGGCGGCAATGGCTTCAATGGCACCGGAAGCACCTAGTGCATGGCCCGTCATGGATTTGGTTGAACTGATGGCTACTTCGTAGGCGACATCACCAAGAAGGGCCTTGATGGCTTTTGTTTCTGTTTCGTCATTTAGAGGTGTACTGGTACCGTGGGCATTGATGTACATATCAGGGGAGGGCAGAAGATTTCCTTCTTCCATGGCAAGGGCCATGGCTCTTCGTGCGCCTTCGCCATCTGGATCCGGTGCGGTGATATGGTACGCATCACAAGCAGAACCATAACCCTTTACTTCGGCATAGATCTTAGCACCGCGCTTAACGGCTCTCTCGTATTCTTCGAGGATTAAAGCGCCGGAGCCTTCTCCCATGACAAAACCGCTACGCCTTTTGTCAAAGGGGGTAGAGGCCGCCGACTTATCGGTCCCAGTATATAGGGCCATCATATTCTCAAAACCTGCCATGGCTACGGGATTGATGGTGGCTTCCGTTCCACCTGTAATGATGGCATCGGCAAAACCAAACTTAATGGCTCTAAAAGCTTCTCCAATAGAATTGGTGCTGGTGGCACAAGCGGTGACCACGGGAAGACAAGGGCCTTTGGCGCTATATCGTATGGCAATGGCTCCCGCTGCCATATTGGAAATCAGCATAGGAATAAAAAAAGGAGAAACCTTTCTTCCACCACCGGTATTATACTTGGTGATGGTATCGGTTAGGGTATTCATTCCGCCGATACCGGTGCCAAAATAAACACCAAAACGATAGGGATCAACGGTCCCAACGATTCCACTATCTTCTACAGCCTGTGCCGCGGAAGCAATGGCATATTGGGTGAACAAATCGGTTTTTCTAACTTCGCTTTTTTCCATGTACAGCAAAGGGTCAAAATCCTTAACCTCTGCTGCCAGTGAAACTTTAAGGGTGCTGACATCGATTTTGGTGATGGTATCAATTCCGCATCTACCTTCAATCAGGCTTTGCCAGAAAGTACTGACATCATTACCGATGGCCGTTATGGCACCCAGTCCTGTTACGACAACTCTTCTCATATTTGGTTCCTTCCTCATTACATGGCTAAACCACCATCAACCTTAATCACTTCCCCCGTAATGTAGTCGGCAGTACACAAAAAAGCGACAACATCGGCAACTTCAGAAGCTTTGCCCATGCGAAGGAGGGGGATTTGGTTAATCAGTGGATTATTGTTTAAATTTTCTGTCATTTCTGTTTCGATAAAACCGGGCGCTACGGCATTGCAACAAATATTGCGACTGGAGAGTTCCCTCGCCACGGACTTCGTAAGGCCAATGAGTCCCGCCTTAGAGGCCGAATAATTGGCTTGACCGCCATTACCCATAATGCCTGAGACCGACGAGATATTAATAATTTTGCCCGATCTTTTTTTGACGAAGATGCCGGTACAATGCTTAATCATATTAAAAGCACCTTTTAAATTGGTATCAATTACGGTGTCAAAGGCGTCTTCTTTCATTGAGAGGATGAGACCATCTTTTGTAATGCCGGCATTATTGACGAGTACGTCGATGGTTCCCATGGTGGCCGTGATGGTAGCGATTTTTTCTTTGACTTCATCAAAGTTTGATACGTCGCACTGAAGGGCCATGGTCTTGACGCCGAAGGCCTCACCTTCTTTACAAACCTGCAGGGCTTTGTCTTCGCTGGCGGAATAAATCACGACGATATGATATCCTTCTTCGGCAAGTTTTAGCGCGATGGCTTTGCCGATTCCTCGAGAGCCTCCCGTAATGACGGCGACTTTATTCTTTAACATGGTTTGACCTCCAGAAGGGTATTTCTGAGACTTTGTTCATCTTCTACATGAAAAACCCGAACTTCCTTTGAGATTTTTGACACAAACCCGCTGAGTGTTTTTCCCACGCCGACTTCAATAAAAGTATCGAAGCCGTCTTCAATCATATTAAGGATGGTGGTTTGCCACCGAACGGGGTTCATGAGCTGTTTTTGGATCAGTTGTCCCACGTCTTCACCGTAGGGTTTTCCGTGGTAATTGGCGTATACGGGAATCTTAGGTGGCAGTAAAGTCAGTCCTTCGTGGAAGGTCTGAAAAGGCGCCATGGCACTCTCCATAAAAGGCGAATGGAATCCACCGCTGACCGGTAATAGAAGGGATCTTCCACCCATACTCTTTACCGATTGCTGGAATCTCTCCATCTCTTCCTTGGCTCCTGCTACAACCAATTGACCGTCATAATTGTAGTTGACGGGATACATTTCTTGATAGTCTTTACAAATCTCTTCAACGGTGCTGTCAGGAAGCTTCAGAACGGCAACCATCTGACTGTCCCTTTCTTCTCCTGCTTGTTGCATGAGGGAACCTCGCTCAATAACGAGGCGAAAGCCGACTTCCATATCCATAGACCCTGCAAAACTTAAAGCAGTCAATTCTCCAAGGGAGAAGCCTGCAACGCCTTGGGGGACAATGCCTTCTTCCTTTAAGGCGAGGGCAGCGGCTAAGGCCACGGTAAAGAGGGCGGGTTGCGTGTTTTTCGTTTGGGATAAAGCCTCTTTAGAGCCTTCAAAACATAAAGCTTTGTTGCCTGCTTTAAGAGTTTCTAAAGTGTCGAAAACTTTTTTTGCGGTGGTGTTCTTTTGATATAAATCAAAGCCCATACCGGGGTATTGGGCGCCTTGACCGGAAAATAAGAAAGCTATTTTGCCCATCGATTACGACACTCCGACAGTTGTTTTGACGCTTCTTCAAAGATTTCTTCAATGATTTCTTTTGCTGTTTGCTCTTTTTTTACCATACCGGCGATTTGACCCGATAAGAAAGAACCTTTTTTGTCATCGCCATCGTGTACGGCACTTCTTAGAGAGCCGGTACCGAATGCTTCTAAAGCTTCATTGGTAATGTCTGTGTATTCCAGTCTAAAAAACTCTTTAGAAAAAGCCGTCTTAATGCTTCTTACGGGATGCCCCAATCTCTTACCGGTGGCAATGGTAGAAATATCTTTGGCATTTAGGATTTTGTCTTTGTAGTTTTGATGGATTTCACATTCTTTTGCCACTAAGAATCTCGTGCCCAACTGGACACCGTCGGCACCCAGCATTAAAGCGGCACAAATCCCTCTGCCATCGCCAATTCCACCGGCGGCAATGACGGGGACGTCTACGGCATCACAGACTTGAGGGACGAGGCACATGGTCGTGGTTTCTCCAATGTGGCCACCGCTCTCTCCTCCCTCTGCAATGACGGCAGATGCACCGGAGCGAACCATGAGTCTGGCTAAAGCCACAGAAGGGACGACGGGAATAACTTTGATCCCCGCTGCTAACCATTTTTTCATATATTTTGCAGGATTACCGGCACCGGTGATAACGACGGGGACTTTTTCTTCTACAACAAGGTCTGCGATTTCGTCCACGTTAGGTGCCATTAGCATGATGTTGACGGCAAAAGGCTTATCGGTCTCTGATTTGACGAGCCTAATTTCTTTTTGGACGGCTTCTTTACCGAAGTTGATGGCAGTAATGACACCAAGTCCTCCCGCCTTTGACACGGCGGCGGCCAGCTTACCGTTAGAAATCCATGCCATGCCCCCTTGAAAGAGGGGATATTCAATCTCTAATAAATCACAAATAGGCGTTTTGATCATGGGAAAGACCTAACCTAATTTCTCTTGTAAAAACTTAAGAAAATCGCCTACGCTTACTAATTTTTCTTCTAATTGCAGTTCAACACCCAGTTCATCTTCTAATTGCATGATGATTTCCACGGTGTCAAGGGAGTCGATTCCGAGGCTTTCGAAGGTGGTGCTTTCTGTGATTTCACTGGGTTCACAATCGACGTGTTCTGCTAATAGGGCTACAAGTTTTTCTAAATTCATTTTCTATTCTCCGTTATGTTTTTTTTTTGATATTTTTTTGTAAATTTTGAGATGGATGGGACAGAACCTTGGTTTTTTTGGATAAGGTAAGCCACAAAAAAAGAGGGCCAAAATAAATGAAGTATAATTGCTAATAAGATAAAATAAATAGTGGTGCAAATAATGAATAAAACGTAAAATAAAATTTAAAACAAAACCATA
>CAYJGI010000016.1:0-4274 GCA_964369705.1 uncultured bacterium | reverse complement strand
TGTGATTCACCAAAGGTTCTTTCTTAAAATAAATAATTAGTTAGTCTATCTAATAATATTACCACTTTAAAACACAAGCAGCGCTGGATAAGCCACCACCAAAGGCACAAAGTGCAACGTGATCGCCTTTTGCAATCTTACCGTCACGACTTAATTCATCTAAGGCAATGGGGATGCTGGCGGCAGAGGTATTGCCGTACTTGTCGATATTGACGTAGAATTTGTCACCGGCAATATCCATTCTTTTTTTTGCCGCTTCAATAATTCTGTAATTGGCTTGATGGGGGACCACCATGTTGATTTCGCTTTCAGCCAGTCCTGAAGTTGCGATGACGTCCTTAAGATCATTACAGATCGAATTGACGGCGAATTTATACGTTTCTTGTCCATTCATTCTAATGTATGGACGTTGTGTCGGCCCTTCATAAAAAGGCGAAGTACCGGTGGTATTTGGAATCTTAATGACTTCACCATCACCGATGGTCTTTAGCTTGGAGCTGATGTAATTCTCTCCTACTCCAAGGAGGAGGGCGCCGGCACCATCACCAAAGATGACGCAAGTTCCTCGATCTTCCCAGTCAAGAAGGCGACTCATTCTTTCGGCACCGATGACTAAGACTTTTTTTACTTTTTTCATAGAAAAAAACCCGGCTGCTGTTTCCAGCATAAAGATGAATGCACTGCAAGCAGCATTGATATCCATAGCGGGGCAAGATGCACCAAGCCTCTTTTGAACACTGCACGCCAGAGAAGGCGTAATATCTTCGTTACTGACAGTAGCGCAAAGAATCAAGTCGATTTCTTCAGGCTTTGTATTGCCATCTGCCAGCGCTTTTAAGGCAGCCTCGAAGGCAAGATCTACTGCTGTTTCGTTGGTACATATGTGTCTTGTCTTCACACCGACACGCTCGGTAATCCAGCTGTCCGATGTATCTAAGAACGTTGAGAGTTCATCATTTGTCACTGTTCTCGGTGGCAAATAACTTCCTGTACCTAAAACTTCAAAACTCATTTGTTTTCTCCAATACTTCTTACGAAATAATTATTTAGTTTGTATATTCCTTTGATGAGATGGTGCTTTTCCGTCTCTGTCAGCTCATTACTGACGGCTTCCACCATGTTTTTGTGGTACTCTTTGTGGATTTCGTCGATTTTGATGCCGCGATCTGTGAGCATGACAAAAACCTTACGTCCATCTGTACTGGAATTTTCTTTTTTTGCGTAACCTTTTTTGACAAGCTTATCAACGGCTACGGTAACCGATGGTCGGGAGATTCTCAGCTTATCGGCTAAGAGGCTGAGTGTTGTGCCGGCATCGCCGTATTTTTTGATGATTTCAATGAGGTGCATCTCATTGATGGATAGACTGGTATCACCAAGGCGTTGTAAGCTTTTTTCTTCTAATTTGATGATATTACGATAGGCATCATACAAAATATCGTTTAAAGCTTCTAAAAACTTATCCAACAAACCCCCCCCTAAAAAAATAGATAGTTTGACTAACTATATAAAAGGGTACTCCAAAATATTTTGAATGTCAAGATATTTTATACAAATCCTGGTAAAAGGGCTTAATTAAGTACAAGCATCAAAAAAAATCTCTTAAAGGACAAAATCCTTTAAGAGATCAATGATTGGCTATCTGATGGGGTGGCGAAGCACTGTTTTTAGCTTGTCCGGCGCTGTTTTCCTTGGGTCGCTGAGATAGATTTCGTGGTGTTTTCTCTTCTCTGAGAAGTCAAGGGTAAAGCCCAGGGACTTCACATAATCATCCATTAGGCTTACGGTGCGGGGTTCATCATCGTAGGGGCCTACATGGAGGCACTGGACGGTGAGACCTTCTTCTAAGGGGAGGAAGAAGACTTTGGAGAAGTCTTTTTTCTTCTTTAAGGTTGCCCTTTCGACGGCCCAGCGGAAATCTTCTTCCGTCACAAAATCAGGAAGCCTAATGATGGATGTAAAATGCAAAGCATCTTTCTGGGTGGGATCAAATCCCATAATACCTTCTTGCCACCAGAAGCCTTCCAGGGGAGGCACTACGTACTGGAAGAAGCCCTCCATTCGGTAATCGCTTTTATAGCTCATTTTGATTGTATACGCAATGGCGTAAAGAAGCTCTACAGATTCACTGTAGGGACCGTTTTCATCATTGGGATTTCCTTTTCCTTCTACGGCGATATAATTCATGGGTGGCACTTCGATAATAGTGGGCGTTGCAGGGGGAAGGTATAGGTGTTTTAATTCTTTTTTGAAGTCGTAAGCCAAGGTTATTTCCCCTCTTTCTGTGTTTTTTTCTTTTTTGGTTTTGGCAAAGGGGTGACATCATAGAGGGCGCGAAGGGCCTTCTCTAAGAGGACATCATCATCGGGATCTAAGACGTAGTGCTCCTTTGCCCCTTGATAAGGAGTACCCGTAGGCGTTCCACTGAGGATGGCGGTGGTTGCTTCTTTGATTTTGATATAAGTGGTATCGTCACAAATCAAAAGAAGGGGCTTGTCATTGATGTATACCATGTATTCACCAAACATTTTGCGATACCGAATATCTCCCAGGGAGCGAATTTGATCACAGACGAATGTGACGTAATCGATAGAACTGGCCATAAGAAATCTCCTTTTTGTTTTATTGTATCATAAATTCGTAAAATCGAAAGCCTATTCACAAAAAAGCCATCTCCCGAATGGGAGATGGCTTTGGGTATGAATACAATATGTCGTTATGCACGAAGCTCTCTAACGATGATTTCCGCCACTTTACCGGCCACAAGGCCTGTGAGGAAGGTACATTGATCGATGTGCTCTTTTGAGCCCATTTCTACGTCTTTGGTAATGATTCTACAGCAGAGAGCGCCTTTGCCGCTGGCGGATTTAAACCACTCATGGAGCTCTGCGCCAAGGGTCATCACCTTATTAATCTTTGGATCTCCCGGCTCTGAGCGTCCAAAGAAAAGCCCGAGGGCCATAACGCCACCGGATACAGCACCGCATAGACACATACTTCCGCCGATTCCAACGGGAAAAGCAGAAGCCATGGCAATGACTTCATCGGGAAGGTCTAACTTAAAATTCCGATGGATAGAGCGCATAATCGCTTCTGAGCAGTAGAGGGGTCCGTACAAGTCTTCGGCATCTTTTTTGATTTTATCGATATTTACATCTAAAGTGTATTTCATGGTTGAATTCCTTTCTGATCTTACATAATTCTTTAGCAGTATACCATATTTTGAAGACTTTGAGAGGCAATAAACTATTGTAAATATGAATAGTTTTTCCTTTTGTTATTGGGATTATGGATAACAAGGGGTATAATCCACCTAATACGATACAAAGATTTTTTTGACAAATATGAAAAAAGAATTTATAATAAATAGGTAAACTTAAATACTTGGACAGGGAATTGGGTGGAAATCCCAAGTAGTCGTGCTGCCGTAATGGAGTTGCTCTTCTCGTTAACATAACAACCACTGGTAAAACGGGAAGGTTGAAGAGTGTATATCCTAAGCCGGAAAACCTACCATGTAGTGCTTTTATGAAAGCGTACTATGACTTCACACGTAATGAAGGGCGTAGCAACACCATGATCATGGGTTTTACTGTTGTCGCCTTGGGCGGCTTTTTTTGTTGCCCAAAAAAAGCAAAGGACGGTAACGGAAATGACACTACAACAGACCATCGAAAGAATCAGTCCCCTCAACATAGACGCCATGGAAGAAGCAAGAAAAAGGCAATTATCCCTTGCCAAGCCACCGGGCAGCCTTGGAAAACTGGAGGCGATTGCCATTCAGATGGCAGGCATTACAGGGAAAACAAAAAACACCATTCCAAAAAAATGCGTCATTGTCGCTTGCAGTGATAATGGCATTGTGGAAGAAGGTGTAGCCAGCACGCCCCAATCGGTGACATTATCTCAATCGATTAATTTTGTACGGGGGAAAGCCGGCGTTGCCGTCATTGCAAAGGCCTATGGAAGCGACCTCTTCGTGGTTGACGTGGGCATTAATAGCGATATCAAGTACGAGGGCATGATCCATCGAAAGATTCGTAAATCCACATGGAATTTTGCCAAAGAGCCGGCCATGACGAGGGAAGAATGCGTGAAAGCCATAGAAGTGGGCATTGAAATGGCCCACGAAGGAAAAAAGCAAGGCTACGAGATCTTAGGCGTTGGCGAGATGGGGATTGGTAATACCACAACCAGTAGCGCCGTCTTAACGGCACTCCTTAATCTTCCCACGGAAAAAACCGTAGGAAAAGGCGCTGGGCTAAGTGAAGAAG